>CAYQEY010000023.1:23742-23868 GCA_964416635.1 uncultured Lachnospiraceae bacterium
CAACAACCAAGTCGAACTTGAGTACCAAATCATAAAAGCAAAAAGAGAGGCAACGCCTCTCTTTTTGCTTTTATGTCAGCGGACTATAAAAAAGATATTTTTCGCAATTTGTGTTAGAGATTTGAA
>CAYQEY010000024.1:0-23725 GCA_964416635.1 uncultured Lachnospiraceae bacterium
CAAGCCAAGACTCCAAAAGCTTTGCGGCAGTATGTAAATATTCATTTATTTTTCCGACAACTTCAATATTGTGCATAACTCTCTCTCCAATCAAAAGATTATTCCTCAGCCGCATTTCCTGCTTTTACCCAAGCATCAACCTCGGACACCTTGAATTTTCACTCGGACGATTTGAAGCAAAAGAATTCGGGTTTATCGTCCTTGTTAAGAAGAATTTTCTGTTTTCAAAAATGCATTTTGAAAATCTGTTTATGACCGTTTTGTCTGCTGGTCAGTCGCTTTGGAAACTTGTTTTCAATGCTTGCAGAATCATTTTTGTTACCTCGTGTTATTTGGTGATTTCATCAATGCCACAAGCTCGAGATAGCCCAATAAACTTCGATTATCCATCAATCAAATAACATTTATATTTTCAAGTGCAGATACAAGCTTTTGTTTTTCTCCGCTTCCGATGGTACTTAATCTCAAAATCGGAACATTATATTTCTCTAATATGGCATTCTTCACTTGATCTCGTTCACGCTGCTTTTCATTATTATGATAAGCGAATCCATCTACCTCTACAACCAGTATCGGTTGGTGGGTCAGACGAGAGAAAATCAAGAAGTCCACATGCGTTAAGTGGTTCGTTGCAAACGCCAATTCGCGCGTATTAAGCTTTGTTAAATCACTTAATATCATGCGGAGCGGAACGTGCATAACCACGTCATATTTGGAATAGTCGCTTTTGCTAAGCACATCCCTGATAACTGCATACATCAGATTTTCACTATCAACTTCTGACACTCTACCATATCTTCGCATTGCATTCTCGCGAGCATCCGCATAGTTATGATACAGATAATCGAATACCGAATGTATTTCGCTATTGATAACCTCGTGGTTGTGATACTGAATATATCCGATCAATTCGTGAATCGGCGAAGTTGTATCGTTGTCGTTTCCATCCGTTACGACAATAAACTGATCAACAGCACGCGATACAGCAACATTTAGACGATTGGGATCAGAGGCAAACTCGCCAATTTCATTGTCCACGGTTGAGAAGATCATAACGCTTCTCTCCTGACCTTGGAATTTATCAGCAGTATCCGCTTTGACCGCGGTGCCTGCAAAAACTCTCTGAAGTTCATCAGCCTGGTTGCGATAAGGCGTTACAATGCCGACAGAACCATCACTCGCATTTAATCCTTGATTCGGGAATACCTCGTTTGTAATAACATCGATTTGCCTTTGATTAACGCGATTTCGTGCATGATTTCCGAGCGTGGTACGGTATACCACTAACGGTTGCCGATAGCTCGTCGGTTTCGTCAGAACAATAAGTTCGTTGTTATAAAAGCGTTGGTTGCAAAAACCGATTATTTCCGGATGACATCGGTAGTGCTCCTTAAGTAATACGTGGGGTGCATTCGGAAACAGCGAAGCAACAGAAGAGAGCAAACTGTGATCTGAATATCTGTATGCTTCAGCAAGATTGTACTGTTCAAATACGCGGTCGGTTATCTGCTTCTGTTCATCATTTACAACATTAGGGAGTTTCCTCAAATCCCCCACAACGACTGTCTTTTTAGCACAAGAAAGTGCAAGTGCGCCGGTAGCAAGATCCACTTGCGAGGCTTCGTCTACGATAACATAGTCATATACAAAGCTACTTGAAAGACTCGCTCTGAGGGAATACGTAGTGCTTAAAACAACGGGGTAGTCGTTTATGAATTCCTCGGATTGTTTCCGCAAATCACTCGCTTCGTAATAAGCGCGTGTACGAACCGCACCATATTTCTTTGCTAAACTTGCTTTAAATGCGATCATGGACATTGCAGAATAACGCTTCATTTTTGCATCGAAATCAAACGCAGACAATGTTGCTTGCAGTTCGATTTTGCGTTTCTTGATTTCTGCTAGTCTGCGACAGTAATATGTGTTTTGGCAGTATGGCGTTATTTTATCAATGCTTTGCCCATAGAACTTAAAATTCTTTAAGCCATAGGTGAAGCGCAACACAAGCTTTTTGAAAAATCCAAGCTTGGATTCTGCCTGCAATAACAATTCATATTCAGCTACAAACGCCAAAATCTTTGCTGCCGAAGTTTTCCTTGAGAACTGCGGCATATCTCCGTCAAGCTTTAATGTTGTGTAATAATCTCCAAAGTGGGCGTACTCCTTTTCAAGACTGTCTTGCTCTGCGGCAATTGCGGAGAGCTCATTTTGCAGATTCAGCATTTTATCAAGCTCGACCTCATCTTGACGCATGGTGGATAGATCGCTCGTTGCTTCTCTCCATGCTCTCATATCAGGAAGATTCGGATTCTGAGATTCTATAAATGTCTCTCTGTTGGCAAAACTGCCAAGCGGAGCTGCAATAAAGTCAACTCCGTACTTCTTGAGCATATCAAGGACATTTGCCGTAGCAGAATTATTGCTCGACACAACAGCAACGCTTTCCCCTCTCATTACCGCATTCGCAATAATGTTGAGGATAGTTTGTGTTTTTCCGGTTCCGGGAGGGCCTTCTATAATACTGATTGGATTGCAAAGTGCATTATCTACCGCTTTCTTTTGGCTTAAATTAAAGCCAAAGGGATATACGATGGATGTGTTCTTTTCAACGCTTTCCCTTTCATATTTGCCGCTTAGAAATACGGCGAGCACGCTATCTTCACGAACAAACTTAATCTTCTCGTAGCTGTTCGCCAATATGTTGTGTCCTCCGGCAACAAGACCTGTTTTTATAGCTATTTGCTTCAAGTACTCAAAGCAATTCCTTGACTTAGGCACTTGAAGTGCAGATTCGACAATGCGTATACTCGATGATGCAACAAGCTCTCTATATCCGCTCTCATAAATAACTCTGCAATACCGTCCAAAAAACTGCAGTTGCTTTGCACATAACATCGGAGAATCGCCTTTCAAGGCAATTTTATCATTAAGCTCGACTATTTTAGGATTCTTTAGAAACTCAACACAAGCTGTGTTATACGGATATTCCTTTTGTCCGTTGAATGTAACAAACACGACCGACTTATAGTGATCAAACCTCCACGAAGTTACGGAGGCGGTTTTATCTTCGCCTTTAATGAGTATTAAATTGTTATTAATATTCATTTTCTAGTACTCCGTAAAGTTCTTTTTTCTTCAATACCAAAGATTTTTTGATTATTTTTAATTATATATCCCGCCTCTGTTGTTTTCATAACACAACTCCAAAACAAATAGTTCTTTCACGGAACATAATCCTTTATAATTTTCATAATATCGAACTCATACACGTTTGCGCCGAGAATATCGCCATTTGGCTCAAACGACACACAACGCACGTCGCGCGGATCTTCCGCGTAGGGACTTTTAGGAAGCTCGTCCGTGAAATATCCCGCGAGATATTTCAGTGCGTTTCCTTCAGGGAAAATTACGTTTCCCTCTCCCACGGAAAGCTCCATATCGGCAAAGCTGTCGAGAATCTCCCTCGTTGTTCTATTGTATGGATTGTCATCCGTCACGCGCGCCAGCCACACCGGCGAAAGCCGAATCGGTATACCGCACTTCTTTGCTTCTACGGCAAACATTTTCACCACGTCAAGCGATATCGTTTCCTGATGGAACGCATCCACCGACAATAGCAGATTGTTCACGCCGCACTCGCAAGTTGTGCCGCAACCTCACAGATCTTCTCGGTATTCTTTGAAAAATAGCCATTAGTGATGACTTGACGTTTGGGAATATTCAGTTCCTTAGCGGCGGTCATGATTGCATAGAGCGCGTCCGTATACAAAAGTGGCTCACCGCCAAAGATCATCACGGTTTTGATATCGTACTCCGCCGCAATCTTACGCACCGCATCTGAGGTAATTTGCGGATCGATCCGCTCATCGAAAGATTCATGTTCTCCCTCGGAACAATGCTTGCACCGCCCCGTGCATTCGTAAGTCACGACGAATTCTATTTTATTTAGATTTGTGAGATATTGGTTCATATTTTACATAACGTAAGTAGCAATCGCATCCGCTACGAACTCGGCAGTTCCTTCGCAGCACTTGTCGATGTACTTCTCGAATCGCTCGTCGGCAACGTACATCTTGCCAAGCCCTGCAAGAATCTCGTCTGTGCAGGTGTAGTAGTTGGCGGTGATATGTGCCTTAAGCCTTAAGCTTGGAAACAAACGCCTATACTTCAGCCGAATCGGTGCTCGCGCCACTCTCCTTGCACGCTACAAACTCGGCAAAGATCGTAATCAAGCCATCATTTGCCTCTGCCCACTTCTCTTTGGTGTAGTTCTTTGTTTTCTGCTCGTGTTCGCGGTAGGCATCGGAGACATCCCAACGTTCAAGAACTTCGGTTTCGTAATTGCTATCATATTTATACGCCTTTTAAATTGCATTACTATTCAATACAATTCAGCAGTTGAACGCAAAAAACGCAAGTATCCCTTTTAACACATCTTCAGGAGTTCTTCCTGAATCTACAATCAACTTCAATTCACGCTTCTGTTGTTTGGTAAAATTGTAGTTGTTGTCAATTGTTTGTTTCAAACTTTCTTTAGCAAAATGCTCCATTAATTTGCCATCAGTATTATTCATTGTGTACCTCTTGTATTTTTGCAAGTATTTCTTCATCTGCTGGGCAGAACTCATATTTCAGGATCTCATTTACTGTTATCCATTTGATATCGTTATGTTCTATTTTCTGCGGGTCTCCCTCCGCAATATCACATTTATATTATACCATATAGCCATCCAAAAATCAATATGAAAATCGACATATTAGTGCGATAATATAAATTTCATAGCGGATAATGGAGTCCATATACAAGTAGCTTCTCTTTGCCTACAGCACATCAAATATTGCATGCGAAGCATATCGCTCCGCCGTGATGCCGTAGCATCGGAGCGGAGGTTTGACCACATATTTTGACCACAGCGGTGAGCGGAACACTTGTGAGTAGTATCACCAAACAGACACAAGAGCAGAGATTTCGGGCAAAAAGCACACATTTGACTTAAAATCACGCAAAAAACGCATAAAGGTCGGTTGGGGTGGTAGAGGCCGCAAGTTGGATTTGTGGGTATTTGTTGGATTTATGAGGGTAATCGTTGAGCAATCTGACTTGTAGCATAGCCGATTGAACTGATCAGTAACAGCTACAAATATCCTTGCATGACTACAACAGATAGAAAGCGCGACCTTAATGAACTTACACCTGTTTCCGGTGGTATCGAGGAATAGCAACGCATATTTACAACATTTTTATTGGTTGGTTTCAGTGTCATCACGAGTGATTTTATAATATGCCAAGACGTCGTTTACAACGGGGAATACCTGTTTGTTATATGCAATGTCGTCCACCTTAAATACATGTCGAGAACCGTCAAGGAAATATTTAAGCAAAGGCTTTTCGCCCACGGCTTGAAGTTGATCGGCCAAGGGCTTTAAATCAATTGGCTTTGCAGGAGAACCTGTTTCGCCGGAATCTTTCCATTTAATCACTTTATTGGGGTCATCATCGTAATCAATGGAAGGTAGTCCAATAGAGTCGTAGCTATATTTGTAGGTGTGGTAACTTTTGCCTTTGGTCTCGTTTTCAATGATCTGCATTATTTTTGGCATTGATGATTCTCCCTTCTTTCATCGATTTTGCATTTTTCAATATATTCAGTCAAAAACTATCTGGTCAACTTTATATGTGGTATTTCAATCGTATACATCTTTGCGGCATCCATCTGTTTGATCCGGAATAAACTCCATAATGTCCTCGACATTACACTTAAGAACCCTACAGATTTTTCCCAGTGTATCTGTAGTGACATTTTCGCCCTTGCTCATCTTGGTTATCGTATAACTGCTAATATCAGCCTTCTCGGCAAGATCCTTCTTTTTCATATCTCTATCAATGAGAAGTTTCCATAATTTCTTGTAACTTACAGCCATTTTCGTACCTCTTGTGCTTTTTGGGACTCATAATATACTTCCACGCATATATTATACCATAATTCGTCGAAAGAATCAAGGAAAAATCCACGGAAAAGCTCGATGGTGCGGTAGCAACCATTATGGCACTCGACCGTGCGATCCGTTGCGGCAACGACACCGGTGCCAGTGTGTATGACGGGCGGGGGCTTCTGTTTATTTGATTCCTTTAATTCACAAAAAATTAACCTTAAAGGTCGATTTGCTGATTGACAAATGATCTCGTTTATGCTATACTATTATTGACCTTTGAGGTCAATTGGGAAGCAGAGGTGATTCGTTGAAGGTCGAGTACAAAAGCAGAAGCATTGAGAAGGTGTGTGAAGATGCTTCCGTGGCCGAACGTAAGTACGGGAACAAAATGGCAGAAAAGATTCAAATGAGAATTGACCAGATACGAGCTGCCGCATCAGTCGAAGAAATGATACAATATAGAATCGGTCGTTGTCATCAGTTGCATCAAAATCGTCAGAATCAATATGCAGTTGATTTGGTACATCCGCAACGATTAGTATTCGAAAAAAGAGGAGACGAAATTCAAATCGCCAATATCATAGAAATCGTGGATTATCATTAGTCGGTTGGCATTTATTGGGATGATTTGTTAGGGGGGATTGAATATGAAGAGGAGCAAAACATTTATTGCAACACCACCAGGAGCAACTATAAAGGAGCAGCTTGTTGATAGAGGCATGAGCCAGAAAGAATTTGCTGCAAGGATGGAAATGTCAGAAAAGCATATTAGCAACTTGATAAATGGTGATGTTCAACTGACTACCGATGTTGCGGTGCGGTTAGAGTTGGTATTAGGACTTCCTGCGAACTTTTGGAGCAATTTAGAGGCAGTATACCGCGAAAAGTTATTGAAAGTGGAAGCCGAAAAAGAAATGGAAGCGGATATTCAAATTGCGAAAAATCTGCCTTATAATGAAATGGTCAAAAATGGTTGGATACCCGAATCCAAAAAGGGCGAAGATCGTGTCGTAAATTTGAGAAAATTCTTTGAAGTGGTTCGACTCGGATTGCTAAAAGATAATCTTATTCCAGGTATCGCCTGCCGTAGACAATCTATTACGGAAAAAGCAGACTTTGCGTTAATTGCGTGGGCGCAAAAAGCAAAATTGGAGGCCCGCAGTATCGCGACCGCGCCAATTGACTTGAAAACTCTTACCGAAAGTATTCCTTCTATTCGGGCAATGACAAAAATGAACCCTTCCGTATTTTGCCCTAAGCTGACTGAATTGTCGGCCAGCTGCGGTATTGCCCTTGTGTTTCTTCCACACATTGGCGGTTCATTCTTGCATGGTGCAACATTTTATGACAAGAACAAGATTGTTATTGGCTTAACCGTTCGCGGTAAAGACGCGGATAAGTTTTGGTTTAGCCTTTTCCATGAGATTGCACACATCCTTTTGGGTCATATTAGCCAAATTGGAGGCACAACCGAGGAGGATGAGGCTGCCGCTGATGAGTATGCCAGAGATACACTCATTCCCAAGGATGCATTGCAAGGATTTATCGCTAACCATGTGTTCACCAAGGAGGCAATTAGAAATTTCGCTGATCGCATTGGCATTGATGCTGGTATTGTCGTTGGTAGACTCCAAAAGGAAGGTTATATTCAATACGGTTGGCACAATGACTTAAAAACAAGGTACGAAATCGCTTAATGAAGGTTCATAGGCTTAAAGCTTTAAGCATCCGCTTCTTTTGAAGTGGGTGCTTTTCTTATACTTGTTTTAGTAGAAACCATAGTAAAAGCAATTAATCATGTTGTCTCGCTGTATTATGAATTACTTGTGCGATCCGTTGCGGCAACGACACCAGTACCAGTGTGTATGACGGGCGGGGGCTTCTGTTTATTTGAATAAAAAAGCCGGAGCAGAAAAACTGCTCCGACCGACAGACCGCCCGCAAGTGTGCCGTGATGGCCTGTGGGAGAAGTTACATATGATACTGTTTTTCGCTATTTACAACGCAATTTCTTGAAGGGATGCAAGCAGATCCGGGATATCATTGACAACGGTATCATATACCACGGCCAGATCTACATTGCCGTATTCATGAACGATCCTATTCCGCATACCCTTTATAGCTCGCCAAGGAATATTCTTGTAGTACTCCTTGAATTCGGCGGTCAGCTTATCGGAGTTTTCGGATACTTGTATCAGTCTAAACATGACCGAATCGATCAGTATTTCGTTATCTTCCAATTCGGTCTTGCTCAGACCTTGTGTATGATCAAGAATAAAAGTCAGATCAGTAACAATTTTCTTGATGTAGTACGCATTATCCTTTATGTTATCCATATATTTTTACGCCGTCCTTCAATATTTCGTTAATCAATTCGGGGTTGTTGTTCAGCTGCTCACGATTCAAAACATCGACCTTTTTCTTAAGCCCTTCTCGAAGCCTTTCTACAAGGTCAAAAAACAGCATACCGGAAATTGAAGCGGAGATCAGCAGATCCACATCACTGGTTTCAGTCGCCTTCCCCTTGGCATAAGACCCGAACAAATAGCAATATTCCACATCGACATCCGCAAAGATGTCGGTGCAGATATCTTTGATCTGTTGAACTGACAATACGCCATGCGTTTCATCGATAAAACCATACTGCTCCAATTTCTGCACCATAAAAGCGTACTTCATAGAAGAGGTTTTCGATTCATCGGTCTCGTAGTTCTGATAAGTGCGAACCGGGATACCGAGATATTTTGCACATTCTGCTTGAGTTAATTTCTTTTGCTTACGTAGTTGTTTTAGCGTCATCTTATCACCTCGACAATTATTATAGCACAAAAAACGAAAAAATGCAATAGGCATACGCAACTTTTGCGTGTTTTCAGAAAATAAGATACGCAATAATTGCGTATCGCTTTAAGGACAGTATATGCAATTTCAAATAGATTATACAATCTACAATGACCAATAATGATAGTGCTTTATAGTTTTAGAATATTTTCCCTCAAAAATGCGATACTATTTAAGGAACTTTCCCTCAACTTTTTGACTTTTCCCTTCTTTTATACTATTATTTAAGGGAAAGCAGCGGAGACAAGGTATGAAAATAATGTTACGCAAATATAATCAGCGTTCCGTAAGTGTTAATTTTTTGCATATTCTTCCGTAAGCCTCTTGACAAAAAGCATACTTTCGGCTATAATTGGATTGCATCGGATTTTAGCCGAACATAGTGGAGGTGTGATATATGAATAAGAAATCGGATAAATATATTAAGCGAGATATGGAAGAGTTGGTTTTATCCTTATCAGAGGAGTATTCCTGTATTTTGATAAGCGGTCCTCGCCAAGTTGGGAAATCCACAATGCTTGAGCATATCATGAAGTCAGACCGCAATAAAGTCACCTTGGATGATCTCAATGAAAGAGCTTTAGCTAAAACGGATCCCGAAATGTTTTTGGCTATGCACCCGGCACCGGTGCTGATCGACGAAGTGCAATATGCCCCCGAACTGTTCCCTTATATAAAAATGCGAATCGATAACGGTGCACCTGCAGGAAGCTATTGGCTGACAGGTTCACAAGCCTTTAAGTTGATGACACTTGCACAGGAGTCATTGGCCGGAAGAGTTGCGCTTTTGCATCTGAGTTCCATTTCTCAAAACGAATTTTACGGTTCAGGCGAAAACAGACCTTTTGCTGTTTCTGTTGAGGAAATTGCCAAAAGATCCAAAGAGCGCATTCCGACCGATGTCAACGGTATGTTCGAGCGTGTTTTCAAAGGCACCTTGCCCGGACATATCAGCGGCAAGTTCACAAACCGTGATGTATTCTATTCCAGCTATCTGCAGACCTATTTAGAGCGAGATGTAAGCGAAATGATCGATGGAGTGGACAAGGTCAGATTTCTTGATTTCATTCGTGCTGCCGCTTGCCGTGCAGGTCAACAGCTCAATGTACACGCTATTGCTTCGGATGTCGGAATTGCAGATGATACCGCCTCTCGCTGGCTTGAAGTTCTTGAAAGATCGGACATCATATTCTATTTGAGACCGTATTCAAACAACCTTTTGAAACGGACAGTCAAGATCCCTAAGATGTATTTCTTTGACACCGGGCTTGTGGCATACCTTACTCGCTACAGTTCTCCCGAAATTCTTGCCAATGGCTCTATCAATGGGGCAATTCTTGAAAACTATATTGTTTCCGAGATCCGCAAAACATATCTGAATGCGGGTATGGAATGCCATCTCCATTATTACAGAGATAAAGACACAAAGGAGATCGATCTCATTATTGAAAGTGACGGCTTGCTTCATCCTCTTGAGATCAAAAAAGCGACAACGGCAAACCTTTCCATGGTAAGAGGTTTCAGTGTGCTTACAAAATCATCTGTCCCGACAGGCATGGGCGGTATTTTGTGCTTGAAGGAGAGCTTTACGGCACTAAACAAAGATGTTCTTGTAATTCCCGCATGGACGATTTGATAAAAGTTGTTTCACTTACGAAACTTGATTTGTTCTCAAGTTTCGTAAGTGTTTTTTGTGCGAGTGATTTAATTATAGTTTTTATTGGTTTGCCTTGTAGCCTCTTTTTTCTCTTTCTTTATCGATCTTCTCTTGAGCTCGAACAATACTTTTATCCACTCTTTGAAACCCGCACCCTTCTTCATTTGCGACTTCACGTACTGTTTTGGCAATAGGATATTTCGAGTTTTAGGTAATCCTTTGCAAAGGCTTGAATGTTTATTGGATTGGGGGATTCATATTCATCTCCGAGGTAGTCGCGCAAAACAAAGTCAGCCGGATTTTCAAATTCGACTTTTGTTCCTACGATCATCGTTGCACCTCTATGATCACCTCATCTTCCATAAACCATTTCTCGCTTATCGCAGAGCAACTCTTGTATCACCGCTTACGATCTCAACCTGTATTTCGTGTACATATTTATCGTTACAATAGTACCTCAGCCTCTCTGAAGGTCTCAATCAATTGACCGGCATAATTGCCAAATTTTCGTTCAATGACCTCGAGACCTATTATTTCAACATGAATAGGTCTTCCCACCATATCGGTAAGACAATCCCATAAAGCGTCTAAATTACAGCCATAGTAATCCGGAAAATCCAACGCTTTTGGAATGATCGGATTTGGGCAGAGGAAAATAATCGCCGGGGATATCTCGTTTCTTTTGATTTAAATAGATATTTCACGCACCGCCTTTCCGTTACATCGTTTGTTCTTGTGCTGATGGTATGTGATCCCGACCGTTGAGTGCCTTGAGATCCTCATCCCAATCCTTTTGCATTGGCGGCATTCGGTATACCGTGTAGTCGCCGTGTGCGTGGATAGATTTTGCGATCATCTTGCAACCGATCGGGATAGGTCAGCCCGAAATTTTTTGCAAAAATTCGATCGCACCGCCGCCTACCGCTGCCCAAAATGCGATGATCACCTTCCTTCATATATTTTTGCATAGAAAAAGGAGCAGTCGGTCTGCTCCTTAATAATTGTCTATTCTGAATACGGTATTCTGAAATAATCCAGCGTTGCTTTGAATTTATCCTGTGCCGCAAGGCAAGTATCTATCAAATATTCCATTTCATTTTTCCACTCGTGAAGTCCGCGATAATAAAACATCTTCATTTCATCGTCGATGATAAACGGGACGATGTTATTACGCAAGCATTCCTTGAACAGAATGAGTCGTCCGACTCTGCCGTTACCGTCTTGAAACGGGTGGATCGTTTCAAAAGCCACATGAAACGCAATGATCTCTTCAAGTGTTTTTGTTTTAGTTGAATTGTAATTGTCCAGCAACGTGTGCATTTCTTCCGACACGTGTTCGGGCAAAGTTGTCTCTCTGCCGCCAACTTCGTTTGGGATCTTCTTGTAATCACCCACGGCAAACCAATCTTTTCTTGAATCGCTTGTTCCGCCCTTCAGTGTTCTGTGCAATTCTTTTATAAACTTTTCACTTAGTTTACGCCCTGCATGGTCAATAACCATATCGATACACCTAAAATGATTTGCGGTCTCCATGATATCGTCGACATTGACAGCACCTTTTTCCATACCGATCGTATTGGTTTCATAGATATATCTCGTCTGGTCGTGTGTCAGGCGACTGCCTTCCATGTGATTGGAATTGTAGGTCAGATCTATCTGTATCTTATGATAGATGCCGCCTTTTGTATGACTGTTCTTTTCCTCACGCAGACGGTCAAGAAGCGTTTCGGGTATATCGCTTCTCTTATTGATGCGGTTGGGACGCTTTGCTTCTTCGGGTATATTCCAAGTCTTGCCGGTCAAGAATGCCCCGGTTATCTTGCCCGAAGCACAGTAATTGCGGACAGTTCGTTCGGATATATTCCATTTCTTTGCCGCTTCGGCAACAGATAAATAATTCATATGCCACCTCCGTTATGTGGTATTTCGTGTATATATTATACCATGAAGCAAAAATGCTTGCTTGCAAGGGCATTTTTGCGAAGCCGTCAATTGCGCAGGGCATGCACAGCAAGGCTTTCTGCGTATATTATACCACATTATCGGCAAGAAATCAAGATATTCCAAAAGAATTATTACAATTTCTTGCCGATAACGGCAAGTGATTTTGCCGAGAGATTTTCTTTGCCTACTGCGTACTTATTTTTAACCCTTGATATCAAAGAAGTCCTTTACATACGCTTTGCTTGAAACGACTTGTATTTTTATAGCATATTTGTGGGGGAGGTGTCAAGACATGAAGATATTTAAAAACTATTATAATCTTTTTGCTTAATCTGTTATGGTCTTAGCCTTGATGTGACACTGCTTTCCGTTTGCCTCACAGTATGCAAGTACTTGCTTAGCCAATTTATTAAAGTAAGCCTTGTGGTCTTTATATTCAGACACTTTTTTATTATAATTCAATCGTCCAAAGATAATTTTATCACAGAAACTAATGGCTTCAAGTATCTCATTCAGATCTTGTTCAATAAAGTTAGGTGTGGGATACGGTTCAATGCTAACCCATGTTTTGCTCCCTGCATCGTGCAAAGCTCGAAGTGCTGCAATGCGTTCTTTGTATGGTGCAGCATTCGGCTCCATCTCTTTTCTAAATGCTTCATCGAGCGATACTAATGTAATTCCGTACTCATTTTCCGAAGAGAGCTGTGCTAATCCAATCGGTAAGACTCCCTTGGTAAGAGCGGTACACTTGATACCCGCCGCGTTCAGTTTTCGAATGATTGCAATACTCATTTCAGACACTTCATTATATCCGTACATAAACGGATCAGTTGAAAAACAGAGATGTACCGATTTTATTTTATCTTTTAATTTAGGGATTTCCTTGTCTAATATTTCAAGAGTGTTCTCGGCAAACTTTGGTTCGCACCATTCCTCGTATGTTTTCGCTTTTCCAAATCGCTTTGCCATCATCATCGCATAACAAGGAAATTTGCATCCGTGAGCACAGCCTTGAACGTGATTGATTGTATAATCTCCATATTCAACGCCTGTTTTATAGAGCATTGTTTTTCGTTTTATCTTTTCCATTTTTGTCTCCAACACTTTATCGCTACGGAAATATAATTTCTTGACGCGTTATAGTAACATGATAGCGATCCTTAAGTTCTGTCTTGATTTCTTTCTTATATCCATCGCTTGGAAAGACGGGATGCACATCTAAATCTTGATAAACAACATCTAAGTTAACGCGACCTAAAGCTCTATATTTTTCGTAGATATACTTGGCTATATCTTGTACATAATAGCACTGATCGTCGGTCTCCGTTTCCAAATTACCGAGACCATCAAAGTCAAGTCGCAGTTGCTCCTGCATACCATGAGTGTTTTTCATTGAGGATTTATCTCCAAATGTTTTCCAAGCGACCTGCTTGTATAGTTTGATACCCGCAACACTTGCACTACAATGAATTAGACTATATAGTTTTCCATTGGTTCTGCTATAAAATGCGAAAGGCGAAACATAGTAAGAAGATTTATGAGCATTGCTTCGGATAATGGAAACAACAATTTTATCAAGATCCTCTTTACTCGCATTAAGTAAAGACTCAATATTTGTTTGATAAGTCTCCTCATATCGATCAGCAGCGCCATTTTTCTTTGCTTGAGAGATGCCACGAACCGTATCAGAGGACATATGGTTAATAATAACCTCTCCCCAACGATTCAAATAAGGCGTAATAGCATCCCAATCAATCGAAGCGTTGTAAGGATCGTATAGAAGCAATGTATGATATTTGTTTTTGTACGAATCTAAATCCAATTCACGAAGAAAAGCATTGCAATCTTGACTTTTGTAATAAACCTCAATGTGCTCAAGCTGCAAATTTTCAATTTCCGATTTAAGATGATCGACTCTTGCAGATTCCAAATCATTGAAAATCAAAATTGCTTTTTTATCAGGATAATTGGCAAAAACATTGTTAAGGCACTGCGCTACACGTAATGCCGTGCCATCCACACGATTACCATTGATATCTTTGTATACGCCACTGTTAGACATGCAGTCAATAAAAATTACACCACTTGCAGGAGCATACCCGGGGTTTCCTTGATAGTTGAGTATTTTATATGCCCATGCCTCTACATACTTTTCTATCAGCTCAAACTTTTTAATTGTGTGCGGTTTTGCCTCCGTGATTATTTCAACCTTTTTAGTTCGTGCCAATTATACCACCTCCATCTTAAAAAAGCATTACATAAAGAATCCGTCAGTATCAAAGATATGGTCAAGCTCATCGTTGTTGATTGCTCTTGAGACCTTATCTCTGACAGCACTCATAGACATATCAAGTCGCTTAAATCTGTTCTTACCCGAGATATCTTTAGCCATACGGATAAGCTGAATGCGACCAACACCGGGATTTTGACGAGCATACTCTGCAAATCCCTTCGCCTTGCCGAGATTGTCAATAAACTCGGGATTATGCGGTTCGAGGATATCAATAACATATCCCGAAACCGCATCTTTGCGAACGATAATAAAATCAGGATATGCAGGCTTGGTTTCGTTGTCCATCTCGTAAGGAATGCAAAGCGACCATGATTTTCTCGACGGATTACGAAGCCAACAAACAAAATCGGGATTCTTTTCTTCCTCTGCTATAACGCCTTCTTCCCATCCGTTCAATTTCATAACAGCTGTTCCGGTATTTGCGTTAACGAACAAGTGATTGCTGTATTCCTTACCACCAACCTCGTGAGCAACTTGAATGGTTTCGGGCAAGCGGAAGTTGTGTTTACTTACAATATCGCCGTCCGAAACGATGCTATCATACTGCCTGCGGAAACGGTCGGAATCAATTCTCGCAATATATCTGCGGTATGTATCGTTGAGACTATGGAACTTTGCCTCCGCGTACATATGCAAGCTCTTGATACACTCATCATCCGCTGCAAAGATGATCACATCGATTTTGTAAGCGTTAGGCTCGTCCACATCAAAATACTGCCTACCGTACTCATTTGCTACGCCCTCACTTCCAAGCTTGGTTTCGGCAAGACGGAATTGGCGGTCAATATCGGTATCGGTGGTAGTAAACAGATCGTGGATCGAGTAGTTATCAACAGTTTCACCAAACACATCGAATATCTGTGTTGATAGCTTAAACTGCCGAACCATATCTGCAAGCTCATCGTATTTTCCTGCTACCTTCAAGTTTTCCGTATGATCATGGATCATACGAACAATATCTGCAATGACATCCTTAGTAGCCGTTTTGCAAAGCTCGGTCTGCGTAAGCAAACGAGCCATCTTGTAGAGCGAAGCAAGATAGTTCGAGATCCGCACGCTTCTGACATCATAGGTCAAAAGACCGTATTCGTTGATATATTTCATTACGGACTCTCGGTCAAATGTATCTACAAATTCTTCAACCTCTACAACGGGTGCCGGTTCTATAGCGACAGGAACTTGATTCGTGTCATCAACGGTAACAGGTGCGTTCTCTGTGCTTGTGGGTGTCTGCGTTGTTGCAGGTGTAGTCACAACCGATGTAGCAGGTGTTGCACTTACAGCCACAGCAGGAGTTTCACTTGTGACAGATGGTATTTCTTCTGTAGTGGGTGTGTCAAACAATGTCATCTGTCCGGGAATATTGTGATTGGTAGGTGTGCGCTGTCTTGTCGGTCTGACCGTCAGCGTTTCATACACTCTTTCCTCAATGGACTCGCCAACGATATCAGTCGGAATGTTGCCACCCTCGGTGCTCTGCAATTCTTCCACGACCCGTTGAACGGTATCCGCATCGAAATAAGGCAGATAAAGATGTACATCATTCAAAACCTCGTCCACCAAGATCCGCGCTTGCATAGGAGTACGCACCATGCGACCGAGCAACTGTGCAATATAGGTTGCATCCTTTGCATGACGGAAGGACATCATTGTTTCCGCTCTCGGGCAATCCCATCCTGTAGAAAGATTTTCCTTGAAGAAAACCACCTTGATATTTCTGTCCTCAGCAATACGGGAAGGCTCTTCATATCGCACATTTAAACCGTTCACGGTAATAGCCGCAGAGGTCTGTCCAAATGTGTGTACGACCTCGCCCTCGGAGAAACGGAAGCCCGTTCTTTCTTCAATCTTGCGAAGACAATCGTCAAGGTCGGTATCGGATATACGATCTCCCGTGCTGCTCAATACTTGTACAACGAAAACGGGATTCACGTAAGCATAATGCTGTTCACGGCAATACTGTGTCCAGTGATCCCATTTCTGCTTCCAATCGTCCGCCGCAGCTTGAAGAACAGCCATATCCTTATTTAGAGAGCTTTCCTCGGGATAAGTGATGACGATCCTGTCCTTCAAAAGTCCGGAAGCTCGCACCTCGTCCGCGGTGATAACGATCTTATGTATCGTAGACGAAGTACCCTCGACAAGTCGATTAAACCGTTCGGAGGTAGCAGACATCCCGATAACAACGGGCATCGGTGCAAGCTTGTCTTCGACACTTCCTTTTAGAAATTTCTGCATGATCGTGGTAGCACGGCTTGCTTCGCGGCCTTGCATACCTCTGTGAGCCTCATCTATGATAAGATACAGACGGTCGCTCTTTTCACGAGCCGTATTGGCAAGCGTTTCCCAGATCGTGTATTGTCTTGTGTCGCTATGCTTGGTCAAATTCGAACTTTTTCCAAGCTTCTGTGTGTTGAGAAAATAAACATGTCCGTCCTCCAACACCTCACGGTCAAAGGTTTCCTCCGTAATGGTAACGCACTGATCAAAACGGATCTTGTCCGCCTTAAGATCTATTTTCTGCTTGGATTGCTCATTAAGCTGCGGAGAATCCGAAAGCCAAACAAAGATAGCATTCTGCTGATCGGGATAGTTATCATCACCGAAATAGATAGACTCTATCAAAGAAGCCATAATAATGGTCTTGCCCGCACCCGTAGGAGCAGTAAACGATACTACCTGCGGAGAGTGAGTACGCCGATAACTGCCAAGAGCCTCGGCACTCTGCATTCTCAGCCCCGCAAGAGCTGTTTTCTGAAAAGAAAATAATTCAACTTTCATGTGTTACCTCCCGGTATTGATACGGAAATTATCGAGGTAATCTCTGTACAATTGATATGTGCTTTTGCCCTCAAATGCCGCGATCATTTCACGGTATCCGGGCTCGGAATCGGTTACGATGTAGATCGTTTCGATCTCGAGATGCTCTGCAATCTGCTTCTCAAATGCCATATAGGACATTTCATCGATCAATACGGCAAATTTGTTTTCGGGCAGGATCAGCATATCGGTGATATCCTCACTGACAGAAGGACACACACCGACAGCCCCTGCCTTCATCCACAGGGTAGGAAGCATTTCCTTGAATTGTCTGCCGAGTGCAACCGAGGTCTTATCAAGGAAACCGAGTTTAAAGTATGCGGCATTTGCCTTGAAGCCATCAGACATGGGAATATCACTGCCGATATAGTTTCCTTTGAGTGGCTCGCCCTTGACATTTTCGCCTTTGATAGAGCAAACTGTACGCGGCCATGTAACATATCGGGCGATGCCGAGTTTTTCCCATTCTTCATCACCGGGATGGTAACCATTGTCCGAAAGCGTTTTTGCCTCATCGGCAGATACTTCATTATTGGTGACCATAATGCAACGGCGATGACCGCCATCTTCGGCATTGAGAAGGTTGACTGCGTGAAGTGTAGTACCCGAGCCGGCGAAGAAGTCTACGATGAGGGCATTAGGTTTGTTGGCGATTATAAATTTTAAAGCATCTCTGACTGCATATAGCGATTTAGGAAAATCAAATCGTTTATCATTGAGAATCGACTTAATCAACACACTACCACCGGTTCCGCCAGCTTGATGGCTAGAAACATGCCATTGCGTCCCTGGTATCCATTTAGGGATATAATTCTCAGAAGAAATAATCATAGCTCCGTTTGGCTTATGTCCAATAACGATATATTCACCATTTTCGATTTTTGCAAGCTCACCAGGCTTTAAGTATTTCAATGTTGTGTTACTACCCTTGTATTCACCCCAATCAAAAGCACCTTGACTCTGTAATTCTATTGCTTTTTGTGCAGATATACGCCAGCATGCTTCTGTTCCGTCAGATGCATAAGGCAGAACAGCGATGGTTCCTTTAGGAGGAATGTAGTCAGTACCGTTAATGCCCAAAGGGATAGCGTCTCCGAAACCGGTAACGTTACGAGTTTCAGGATTAAATAATACCGGATAAAACAAATTCGGTCTGTCAACTCTTCTTCCGTTGTTGCCAGATCTCAGTAAGCTTTCCCAACGAACATCGGCTTGACGTTTAGTACCATCGGCTTTCCACTCATCTCCAAGGGCGATAGCTGTTGGAGATGAGTCGCCACAAAAAACAAAATAATAGTATTCATCGGTTCTTGAAAATTCCGCACGGGCAACTCCGGCGGAATGAATTGCAACACTTACCATCTGTATTCTTGCTTCCGGAAACATTTCTTCCAACAAGCATCCCAAATGCAAATACTCTTTTTCATCAATGGTGACAATCAATACAGAATCCTTCGGATTCAATAGCTTCTTAGCAATCTTCAAACGCTTCTGCATAAAGGACAGCCACTTGCTGTGTCGATAGGTATCCGCACCATCCACGTAATCGTTGTTGTACTTCCAGTCTCGTGCACCGGTGTTATAGGGCGGATCGATATAGATACAATCAACCTTACCGGCATAAAGATATTCGAGAAGTTGGAGTGCGTGATAATTATCTGCCTCAATGAGAGTATGCCAAAGGTCGCTATCGGGAGCATTGCAAACGCTGTCGATAGGCTTCAGATATGGATAGATCGGCTCCCCGAATTTAGCAACGGTTACAAGCTCGTTTAACTGAAAGATTACACTTTCATCTGCATCTTTCTTCTTGCACTCTACCTCGTCACCCTTGATCTTCAACACTCTATAAACCTCATTCATCTTACCGGTTTTGAGAGCGACAAGAGAACCTCTTTTAACGGGAACATCATAAAGCGGCGTACATTCGGGCAGATGCTCCTCGAATACGAGTCCAAACTTTTTCTGCTTATTCATTCGGTCTACTTCGGCTTGTATCCTCGCGCGAAGCTCCGGATTATCTATTTGAGCGATTAAATCGTTAATTGCTGCCATTTGTGTTCTCCTTGCAATTTTACGCTTTTAGTTTATAAATTCTGTTTCTATTTTCACCCTCAGACACAATTGTGCCTTCCGCAACCATTTCGACAAGCAAACGGCGTGCTCTTGCATCCTTAACGCCAAGTAATTCGGCAATTTCTGAAGTTTTAGCAGTAATCTTCTCGGTTAAATAGGCAACAACAGCCTGTTTTTGAATTTGAGATTTGGTTTTGGTTGTTTTATCGCTACTTTTTATCGATACTTTTTTATCGCTACTTTCGCCAATGAGTAGCGATAAAGTGATTCTATCAGGCTCAAAGCTCTCGCTGATAACAGGTGCAGGCCAACCTTGCTTTTTCCAAACACTGAAAATGTTCGGAATACCACTACCTGCACGCTCGCCCACATCGATAAGGTTGAACATTTTGATCAGTGCACTGTTACGCGGATCGGAAACGCCTCCGCTTTTTGCCGCTTCGACATCAATACGGAAACCACCGGGATTGGAAAGCGTAATAATATCTTTTTTCTTGATGATAACGATACCTTGTCTGCCGTAATAGTCGGCGTTTATCAAGCAGTTGGCAAGAGCTTCGCGGAGAGCCTTGTGTACGGGTGTGTCGTCAATGCGATCGCCACCTTCAAGCTTGAACGGTATTTTTATATCCTGCGTGATCTTGTTGTAAACGCGGAAATAGAAATCGTAAATATTGCCGCTCCAATCGCCAGATGAGGAAACAATACGGTCTGTCCAACGAGTGCTCAAATCAAACTGCTCTTGATAATCAAGGAAGTATGCAGGAAACTCTTTTACGATCTCATATTCATAGCCGAACATCAAAAGTCCTGCGGCGGTGGGGTGCATCTTTCCGTCGCCTGATCTTCCAACCGCACCGAGCTTGTAAAGGAACTCAACATCTTCAAGCTCCTCCCAAACGTGTCCGGGACGATAGGTCTTCATGCGAATACGGTAACGCTTCACGCTGTCGTAATCGAATGTGTCAAGCTCCATATTTTCAAGCACGAGCATATCCTGTGTTTTGATGGCGGCATCACGCATCATCGCTTGCACTTCTTCCTTGGTACACTTGTAGTCGCCCTCGCCGTTGCGGCGATAGCTTCCGGAAAGAGGATTGCCGTCGATATACACGGGCTTGTCGCTGCGCTGTGCGCGAGGTACGCGGATAGCCACAATGTGCTTTCCATCGATATTCTCAATGGTAACATCCTTGTCGGACAGAATATTGACACTTACCTTGTTTGCGTTGTTGGCAATGTCCCAAAAGTCTTTTATCAACTTTTCGGGATCGGGCAGGTCAATGGGATGCAAGGACTTGTCCGCAAGCTCCTCAACACCGAGCAAAATAATACCGCCAAGAGTATTGGCAAAAGCAGAATAGGTTTCCCAAATGCTGCGAGGTAGACCGCCGATTGCCTTTTTCGCTTCAATGCGATTATTCTCTTTATATTTTTCTATGTTGGTAAAATCAATCATCTTATGACCTCCATATTATGCTTTCTCATCGGGGACGATCTCAACAATATCCCCAATCTCACAGTTCAAAGCCACGCATATCTTCACGAGGACATCGGTCGTCACGACTGTGCCATCCTTGCCCATTTTCGTAATGGTAGCAAGACTGAGCCCGGCACGCTCTGCGAGTTCTTTTTTCTTCATATTACGGTCAATTAAAAGTTTGAATAAGGGTTTGTAGCTTGCAGCCATAATTCACCTCAAAATAATTACAATATCACATCTTATATTATACCACATAACGCTCCAAAAATCAATATTAAATCGAAATATTCGTGCGATAATATGAATTTCATAGCGGATAATGGGGTCCATCTGCAAGTAGCTTCTCTTTGCCTATTGCGCATCAAATATTGCATTTCGAAATATATCACCCTGATTTTCGCATTTTAAAACAAAAACAAAAGGAGCTGTAAAAAAGCTCGCAAAAAAGAAGACTATGTTACCCCGAAAGGGGATGACATAGTCTTCTTTTTGTGGTATAATGTAGTCATATCAGCTGAAATTACAAGTAGATTTGGAAAAAATTGAAATTTCCGACCCGGTATATACATTCTGTGAAGTTATGAATCATATTGACCTAAGCAAATATTTCGTAGATAAGGGGAACGGAACAGGTCGACCAAGATATGATACACAAACTTTGCTGAAAGTAATACTCTTCGCGTTTATGGAACGCGGGTATGTATCAACGAGAGAGATTACCAAGCTATGCAAAACAGATATTCGTTTTATGTGGTTGCTGCAAGATAATCCTGCTCCGAGCCATATGACGATCGGCAATTTTATGAACGATGTTTTAAAAGATTCCATCGAAGATATTTTTACAAAAATCAACAGCTATATATTCGAGAAGGAAACCGTAGACACGAATCATGTTTACATAGACCCGTGCCGGAAGACGCGGCTTAAAAAGCTTTCTTTTGGAGATCGGGCTGATTTCTTGCTGTTTTAATCTTCATAAGTATCATTTGCACAGACCTTCTCTTCCCGCTATCGCCTGAAACTTTTCCTTTGTCTCTCGTTTTTTTACTTTTCCACAGCTGTTTTTTTGACTTTTCAATGACAGCTTGCCTTTTTGCGCTGTTTTTTGTTTTCCACAACCCTGTGCATAAAAAAACGAGACTCATCGGCAAGATGAGCCTCGTTGTGCTTGGTAACTGACTTTTTTACTGCTCTTTTTTTGCGAGCTTTTTTACAGCTCCGCAGAAAAACTTAATGGCACGAGAATGCCCTTGCGAATTTATGTAATAGTCGGTGGATGATTGGAATATATAAAAACCAGGGTGATGCCTCCATAGATACCACCGTGGTACATTTTCAGTCATCGCAATCGGCGGCTTGATATTTCAAACCGCAGCTTTCGCTATTTGTGCAAAATCGTCGTAAAAGGCGGGTTTGTAGTCATATTAATTAGTTGTGCAGTTTCTCCGGCGAGGCCGTTGCTCAAAGTGAGGAATATACAGTTTTCCTTACTCTTTCTTTTACGCTTTCCACCCTACCGCCAGTTCTCTGGACTCCACGAAGCGGCGATAGATGCCACCTTGTGCCATGAGGACTTCGTGGGTACCACTTTGGACTATTTTGCCGTCATCGATAACCAGAATGTTGTCCGCATGACGGACGGTTTTCAGCCGATGCGCGATCATGATGATGGTTTTCTCTTTGGTCAGTGCTTCAATAGCGGCAGTCAGCTCCTGCTCGCTTTCGGGGTCAACATTGGCGGTTGCCTCGTCCAGAATGATGATTGGCGCATCCTTCATAATGGCTCTGGCAATAGAAATACGCTGTTTTTCGCCACCTGACAGGCTGGCTCCGCCTTCACCGATGACGGTTTCGTAGCCATCGGGCAAGGCCATAATAAAATCATGGCAGCAGGCTTTCTTCGCTGCTTCGATGACCTTTTCCATGGGCGCATCCGGCTGACCAAAACGGATGTTGTTTGCAACGGTGTCCTGAAAGAGATACACATTCTGGAACACGAAACTGAAATTCCGCATGAGAGAATCCATGCTGTAGTCCTTCACATCCACGCCGCCCAAGCGTACACTGCCCTTGTCTACATCCCAGAACCGGGCAATCAGATGGCAAAGGGTGGTCTTGCCGCCGCCGGAAGGCCCGACGATGGCGGTGGTGGTTTTCTGCGGAATGTGGACAGATACGCCGTCGATGATCTTGCGCTTGTCGTAAGAAAACTCCACATTTTCCACATCGATGTTGTAGTTTGCAGGCGTGATGTCCCGCCCGTCAATGTCCATCGTAGGCATATCCAGCACGGAATTTGCTTTGCTCACATTCAGGTCAACATTTCGCAGGAGTGCCGAGTAGCTGCCTGCGCTGTCCAGCGCACCAAACAGGATAAAGGCGGCAATGACCATGACCACGGCGTTCAGCAGTTCCATCGTGCCGTTGAGATAAAAGGCAATGGACGCCGCCGCAATGACCACGCCGATGAGTTTTGCAGTCAGGCTTTGCAGGAACATGATAGGAACAAAGGTGATCTCCGATTTTATATTTACCGCTGTGTTTTCGTTGATGGCACGATGCAGCGCCTTGCTCTTTTCACCGGCCAGATTGTAGGACTTGACCTCCGCAATGCCCTGAATATACTCCAGCACCTTTTCCACCAGCTTGCGGTCGGAGGCATCCTTGACCGGTGCAA
>CAYQEY010000025.1:0-21909 GCA_964416635.1 uncultured Lachnospiraceae bacterium
ATAATAAAATAAAAAGCTTTCTCGGTAGCGATGAGCTGTCCGAGAAAGCTTCCTCAGAAAAAAATACTCGTTATCAGATTTAAACTGCATAAACCAGCCTTGAGCCCAAAAACAATTTCGTTTAAAGTTCTTTGGCGACACCCTTTCTTTCAAGAAAGGTGGCAAAAAAAGCTTCCTTAGAAAAACTGCTCGTTGTCAGATTTAAACTGCATAAACCAGCCTTGATATCCCAAAAACTTCCTCGTAGGAAGTTCTTTGTGCTACTTTCTTTCAAGAAAGTAGCTAAAAAACTAATAAAAAACTCTTATTCCAATGCCGCCGCTCCGATGATGCCGGCGTCGTTGCCGAGCTTTGCTATGCGGATCTGTGTCTGGGTTACGACGTCACCACCGTACTGTTCGGCGCGAACGCAGGGGAGCAGTGCGTCAATAAGTGACTGTCCCTCATTGGAAACCCCGCCGCCGAGCGAGATCACCTCGGGCTGGAAGAGGTTGATGAGGTTTGTTATACCTGTTGCGAGGTATTTGATATATTTGTCGTATACCTCTTTAGCGACTTCATCTCCGGCTCTCATGGCGTCGCACGCGGTCCTGCCCGAGATGCGTTCAGCCTTGCTCATAGAGGTGTATCTTCCGGTCTTTTCGCACTCCTCGATTGCTTCCCTTGTCATACGAATGAGAGCTGTTGCCGAGGAATAAGCCTCCCAGCATCCGCGTCTGCCGCATCCGCACTGTGCGCCATCCTGTTCGATAACGGTATGTCCTATCTCGCCTGCGGCACCGTTAAAGCCGACGAGTATCTTATTATCGATAATTATACCGCCGCCGACACCCGTTCCGAGCGTCACCATAATATTGCTTGACGTTCCGCGAGCCGCGCCTGCGACAGCCTCGCCCCAAGCGGCGGCGTTTGCGTCGTTTGCGAGCTTTATTACTGTTTTGTCAACACCGAGCATATCTGAGAGTATCCGGACGATAGGGAAGCGGTGGAAGGGCAGGTTGTTTGCGTATTCAACGCAACCGTTTGCGGGATTTGCCGTACCGGGAGATGCGATACCGATATTTGCTATGTCCGTAATATCGATATTTTTTTCTTCGCATATCTCAAGGCAGAGGCGCGACATGTCTGCGACAATCGCCTCCGGCTCTCTGTTTGCGAGTGTGGGGGTGCTCTTTTTGACAACTATCTTGTAATCGTCGTCTACCAAGCCTACGGCGATGTTAGTTCCGCCAAGATCGATTCCAATTCTGTACATATGATTTCTCCTTGATCTATTTGTTATTATTTTGATATTTTTTGCAGTATTCGGTTATGGGACATTCTGAGCATCTCGGCGAGCGAGCCGAGCATACGTCTCTGCCGAACTGAACCAATCGGTGGCAAAAATCCGATTGCTTTTCGGGTTCTGCAAGCTCGGAAAGTATCAGCTCGACCTTATGTGGGTCTTTAAGCGTCTCGGGATAAAATCCGAGGCGGCCGCAAATGCGGATGCAGTGTGTGTCAGCTACGATGGCAGGCTTTTTGTATATATCACCGAGCAGAAGATTTGCGATCTTTCTTCCGACGCCCGGCAGGCGCAACAGGTCGTCCATGTTGTCGGGCAGTACTCCGCCGAATTCATCCCGGAGCATTGCCGAGGCTTCTTTTATGCTCTGTGCTTTGGTGTGATACAGCCCGCATGGGCGAACGATGCGCTCTATCTCCTCGATCGGAGCGTCAGCCATACTTTCGCAATCGGGGAAGCGCGCAAAAAGGTCTTTGCATACTATATTTACCCGCGCGTCGGTACATTGTGCCGACAGCCGACCCATAACGAGCAGGCGCCATGGGTCGCCTTCGTATTCGAGAGCACAGGCGGACTCGGGATATATTTTCTCAAGAGCCGCGATAGTTTTCGCTATTCGCTCTTTTTTGTTCTTTTTAGTCTCTTTGCTCATTTTTTCTCTTATCGGCGCAAAAATATGTACCTACGTGTCCTCCGTCGAGCAGTGTGTAGAGGATCTCGGGATCGTGCCCGTTCAGAATGAACATCGGGATACCTGCCGAGGTAACGATCTTTGCGGCGTTGAGCTTTGCTATCATTCCGCCGGTTCCCCGCTCCGTACCTGCGCCTCCCGCGATAGAGTATATCGATTCGTCGAGCACTTCAACGCGGTCAATGAGCTTTGCAGAGGGGTTAATTCGGGGGTCTGAGTCGTAAAGACCGTCAACGTCCGAAAGATTGAGCAGGACGTCTGCCTCGCATAGCGTTGCGACGTGTGCCGAAAGTATATCATTTCCGCCGAACTTCGTCAGCTCGTCGGTGGATACCGAATCATTTTCGTTGACGATGGGTATGCAGTTCATTTCAAGCAGGCGGTTAAAGGTGTTTTCCGCGGCGCTTCTGCGAACGGGATTTGTGAGCACGTCCTTCGTCATAAGTATCTGCGCGACCTTGTGCCCGTAATCCGAGAAAAATTTGTCGTAGATCTTCATAAGCTCGCTCTGACCCACCGCTGCCATTGCCTGCTTTATCTCAGGCGCGTCGGCAATCGAGCCGAATCCGAGCTTGGCAACGCCTGCGCTTACAGCGCCCGATGAAACGAGCACGATACGGATCCCCGAATTCTTCATGTCCGAGAGGACCTTGACGAGCTTTTCTATTCTTCTTAAGTTTAGATGTCCCGTCGCATGAGTGAGAGTCGAAGTTCCGACTTTGACCACTATGCGTCGGCTGTCTCTGAAATAACCCATAAATACAGCACTTTCTTTAATATTTCCGAAAAATTTTCAAAATACTCTTTCAAAATAAGAGCTTTTGTATTATAATATAGTTGTACAATAATTATACACTTTTTTGTCGCGATTTGCAATAGGGTTTTGCAAATTTCAGCGTCAAAGAACATAAAACATATCGGAGGATCGAAATGCGGCAGAGATATACCATCACTATTGCAGACATCGAAATGAACGTTATCAGCGAGGAATCGCCCGAGGCGGTAGAGGCACTTGTGGGACTTGTTGACAGAAAAATGAGAGAGATCGGTGCGGCGAGTAAGCGTTGTTCAAAGACCGAAGCGGCACTTCTTTGCGCTCTTGATTATTGCTCGGAAAGGATAAAGTCTCAACGCAAGCTCAAGGCACTTGAGGCAAAGCTTGCCATGACTGAGGCAGCGCTCGAGGAAGCCCTCGCGGAGAACGAGGAGCTTAAGAACAGATAAGCGTTGGTGTTTAGCTCTCTGCCGGCTCTAAGGGGGCTTTGCACCCTCCGCCGCGCACGTCTCAATTGGAAAACACAGTTTTACGATCGACTACATAAAAGCTAACTGTAAAGGAGACACGATGGAAAAAAGAATATTGCCTGAGCTGTTGGCGCCGGCGGGTTCTCCTTTGGCACTTGATGCGGCTATTGAGGGTGGTGCCGATGCGATATATGTGGGCGGTCTTGCGTTCAATGCGCGCATAAACGCGAAGAATTTCAGCCCCGATGAATTAAGGGAAGCGATACTGAGGGCGCACGCCTACGGGGTAAAGGTATATATAGCGGCTAACACGCTTATATACGACCGAGAGCTTGACGAGTATCTTCGTGCGGCGGAACAGGCGTATCTGTTCGGCGCAGACGCGATGATAGTTGCGGACATGGGCGCGGCTCGCGAGATAAAAAAGAGAATACCCATTGAGCTTCACGCAAGTACCCAGCTTTCGGGACACAACGTCGAAGCGGCAAAACGGCTTGCCGAAGCAGGATTTTCGCGAATGGTTTGCGCACGGGAGATGAGCCGCGATGACCTTGTTGCGTTTTGCAAAGATTCTCCGATAGAGGCGGAGGTCTTCGTTCACGGAGCACTTTGTGTGTGCCACTCCGGGCAGTGTCTGTTTTCGTCGATGGTCGGGGGCAGGAGCGGAAACAGAGGTGAATGTGCTCAGCCTTGCCGACTGCCATACAGAGTCGGGAAGAAAAAAGAAGCGTACCCGCTGTCCCTGCGCGACCTTTCGCTTGCGACGCATATTCGAGAGCTGTGCAGCATGGGTGTATCCTCGTTCAAGATCGAGGGCAGAATGAAGTCCCCCGAATACGTGCGCGAAGTAACGAGAATATGGCGCAGACTTCTCGACGATGGAAGAGACGCAAGCCCCGAGGAGATGCGAGAGCTGGCAAAGATATTTTCGCGCGGAGGATTTACCGACGGATACTATCAAAAGAAAATAAATTCGGATATGCTCGGAGTTCGTTCGGACTCGGACAAAAAGGAAAGCACGGCGCTTCAGCCGTTTACAAAGCTCGAGCGCAAGCTTCCCATAGAGCTTTTCGCCGAAATACGCGCTCAAAAGCCTATGAAACTTGTGGTAAAGAGCGGAGAGAGCGAGACGGCGGTCGAGGGTTGCATACCGCAGTGTGCGATCAATGCCCCACTGACGAGGGAGACGGTAGAGCGAAATCTCTCAAAGCTCGGCGGCACTGCGTACCGACTTGAAAGATTGGAAATTTCACTTGACGAGGGACTTATGGTGCCGATATCGGCACTCAACGCGCTCAGACGTGCCGCAATAGATTCGCTCTCTCCTCAAAATGACCGTACCGAGGGTGATGTGACCCATGCGGAATTTGATGTTCCGCACGGCAAACGCGATAGAAAACAAGTAATCCGATCGGCACTCTTTTACGACCCGAGCGCGATACCCGATGAAGCGGTCGGATTTTTCGACAGAATATTCATCCCGCTTGAAAAATATGAAAAATACGGCAGGGACGGATACGGAGTGATACTTCCCGAAGTCATATACGACAGCGAGAGAGAAAAGGTCGCACGTCAGCTCCGCGCGGCAAGCGAGAAGGGCGCGCATCACGCACTCGTCGGAAATCTCGGACACATAGAGCTTGCGCGAGACGCGGGTATGACGCTTTGGGCGGATCTGCGTTTCAATGTATGTAACGATCAGAGCATAGTTGCGCTTGAAGAGCTTGGATTTGAGGAGATAATACTTTCTCCTGAGCTCGGTCTTGCACAGCAGAGAGATATGCTCGGAAGAACACGAGCGGTGGTCTATGGACGTATTCCTTTGATGATAACCGAAAAGTGTGTGGGCAAAGAGCTTGGCGGATGTGCCGTTTGTGAGAGCGGGAAGACTGCGCTTACCGACCGAAAAGGAGTTGAATTTCCGGTTATGCGCCGACCTGAGCATCGAAGCGCGATATTCAATTCGGTTCCGATATTTATGGCAGATCGCGCGGATGTCCTTCGCTCTTACGGTATCATGGCACAACATTTTATCTTCACGGTTGAGAGCCTTGCAGAGGTATCACGCATAATGTCGGCATATGAAAATAAAAGGAATTTGGATGGCATTTTGTGCAGACGGTTAAAATGAATTTATTGGTATTGCACAAAAATATGTACATGATTTGTATATAATATATACAATGTATGCACTGTAAACAAAATCAAATGATAAAATTTGTTCATATGTGATATTGAAAAAAACATAAAAGTGTGGTAAAATAAACGGAACAGGGAGGGCTTTGCCCTCTGACCGAACAAACGAAAGGGAAAAAGATATGAAAACTTTCATTCGAATTATATCTGTCCTGCTTGTGTGTGTATTCATCGGAGCGGCGCTTGCCGGATGCTCTAAGAAAAACGGCGGCGACGGCTCACAGACCAACGGAGCGGCTCAGAACGGTTCGAGCAATTCAGTGGCTACGCAACAGCAGACGAACGAGTACGGCGAACCGTCGTTCACATCGAGCGTTCCCACCGAGGAGCTTGATTTTGAAGGAGAGGAAATTACAATACTTTTAAGAGAATCGAAGAACTGTTCAAGAGAATGGTACAAGGAATCTCCTGAGGACGAGTTGGACGAAGCGGTTGCCATGAGAAATGCGGCTGTCAGGGATACGCTTAACGTAAAGATATATTACGAGATGATCCCCTACACGGACTACGATGCGTTTGCGGCAAACTTTAACGGTATTATACTCAGCGATATCCAGAGCGGACTTCACTACTACGACGTGGCGGCAAACTTCGCATATTGCGGAGCTTATCCTTCGGTTCGCGACTGTGCGGCAAATCTTTGCGATACCGAGGTATTTCCTTATTTTGATTTTGATCTGCCCTGTTGGAATCAGGCTATCGTAAAGAATACAACGATGAACGGCAGACTTCACTATGTTTCGGGAGATGTCAACCTTACCCTCTTTGATGCAGCACTTGTGATCTGGTATAACAAGACACTCTACGACGAACACAGGGAAGCATCCGATCCCGTCAATATGCAGGATTGCGCGCTCGCAGGTGATTGGACCTACGAGGAGCTGTACATGTGGGCGAGCAGACTTTACATAGACTCCAACGGTACGCCCGAAAAGCAAGCGGACGATACATACGGTCTGGCACTTTACAGAGGACGCCATCCCGTAGATTCGCTTCCTTATGCATGGGATCTTGAATTTCTCGTAAACAATCCCGACGGCACTCATGACTTCAACATTCTCGGTAACAGCAAGATCTCCGAGGCGTTTACGAGAGCTAACAACCTCATCAACGCAAACGGTAACTGTGCAACCGGATCGAGCGTTAATGAGTTTGCGGCAGGATGCTATGTGTTCTGGCCCGCAACCATTTATCCCGATGAAAGCTCAAATATGATAATCCGTGAGATGGAAGACAAGTACGGACTTCTTCCCATGCCCAAGTATGATAAGGATCAGGAAAACTACGGCACGACCACTCAGGACTATTATACACTTATGACGGTTCTTGACCACAGCGACAGCAATGTAACGACAAAGGGTCAGTCTATATCGGCATATCTCCAGCTGATGACCGAAGAATCTTACACATCGGTACGCGGCTACTACTTCAACAGAATCATCAAGCCTAAGTACTTCGGTACAGACGACTCCGAGGGTACTGTTACAAAGTCTATCGCACTTTTTGATATCATCGTTGCCAATATTGAGTTTGAGTACTGGACGATATATTCCGCACAGCTCAACAACATAGCATGGCTTTGGAGAGACACTATTCGCGATGACAAGTCATCGATAGAAAGTGAATATAACAGCCAGAAGGATGCGTTTGAAAAAGCTATCATGGAGACCGACGAGTGGCTCGGACTCAGATAATTGCGACTTGTTAAAAGATCTCCCGGCGAAATGTTCGTCGGGAGATCTTCAATTAAATTTAACGTTTTATTTGCAGAGCTTAAATGCTATGCGTTTCCCGTGTGTTCTATGTTACCTTTCCGCAACGAACTGAAGCTTACGGCAAAAAGCGCGATATTCAATTCGGTGTCGATATTTATGGCACGCGCGGATGTCCTTCGCTCTTACGGTATAATGGCACAACATTTCATCTTCACGCCGGGAAGCTCTGCCGAGGTATCACGTATAATTTATTGGTATTGCATAAAAACGCGTATATTATTTGCAGCTGATATATGCATTTTATGCACTGTAAACAAAATCGAGCAGTAAAGTTTGTTAATATATGACATTGAAAAAAATCTGAAAGTGTGGTAAAATAAACAGAACAGAGAGGGCTTTGCTCTCTGACCGAATAAACGAAAGGGGAAAAGATATGAAAACTTTCATTCGAATTATATCTGTCCTGCTTGTGTGTGTATTTATCGGAGCGGCGCTTGCCGGATGCTCTAAGAAAAACGGCGGCGACGGCTCACAGACCAACGGAGCGGCTCAGAACGGTTCGAGCAATTCAGTGGCTACGCAACAGCAGACGAACGAGTACGGCGAACCGTCGTTCACATCGAGCGTTCCCACCGAGGAGCTTGATTTTGAAGGAGAGGAAATTACTATTTTGCACCGCTCCGGCGAAACGATCGAGAGAGAATGGTACAAGGATTCTCCCGAGGATGAGCTTGACGAAGCAGTGGCAATGAGAAACTCGGCGGTCAAGGAGACCCTGAACCTCAAAGTTTCCTATGAAGTAGTTCCGTGGGGAAACTACGACGAAAGTGCTGCCCGCTTTAACGGAATAGTTCTAGAGGACGTTAAGAGCGGACTCCATTATTACGACATCGTGGCGAACTTTGCATATTCGGCTGCATATCCCGCTATCCGCGATTGCAATGCCGACCTTATGGATACGTCTCTGTTTCCGTATTTTGATTTTTCGCTTCCTTGCTGGAACCAGGCTATCGTAACGAGAACCACTGTCAACGGACACCTTTATTACATTGCGGGTGATATCAATATTTCGCTTTTTGACGCCGCAATGGTAGTGTGGTACAACAAGACCCTTTATGACGAGAACAGAGAGGATAGCGACCCTGAGCACATGCAGGATTACGCTCTTGCGGGTCAGTGGACCTACGCAGAGCTTTATATGTGGGCAAGCAGGCTTTACGAGGATTCCAACGGTGAGACAGGCAGACAGGGTAACGATACATACGGATATGCTACCGGAAAGAGAGGCGCGGGAAATCCCTGCCCCGGTGATGCTATTCCGCACGCATGGGATCTTGAATTTATGATAGAGAATCCCGACGGTACTCATGCATTTAATATCCTCGGAAATGACAAAGCCGCTGAGGCAATGACCATGTTCCGTAACCTCTTTGATGCTACCGGAACTTGCGAGGGCGGAACCGGTGAGGGAATGGCAACAGTTGAAAACTTTGCCGCAGGTTGCTACGTGTTCTACACATCTACCATCTACCCCGGAAAGCATGCAAATATGACCATTCGTGAGATGGAAGACAAGTACGGACTTCTTCCCATGCCTAAGTTTGACTCAGAGCAGGAAAACTACGGTACAACTGCAACAGACGGCTACTCGCTTATGACCGTTCTCGATCACAGCGACAGCAGCGTAGGTACGAAGGGTGAGGCTGCATCGGCTTATCTTCAGCTCTCTACGGAGGAATCCTATACCTCTGTACGTGGCTACTACTTTAATAGAATCATTAAGCCTAAGTACTTCGGTACAGATGACTCTGAGGGTACGGTCACTAAGTCTATCGCACTTTTTGATATCATCGTTGCCAACATCGAGTTTGAGTTCTGGAACATCTATTCCGCACAGCTCAACAATATTGCATGGCTCTGGAGAGATACAGTAGGCAGAGAGGGAACTCTCGAAAGCGAATTCAGAGCATCAGAGACAGCCTTTGAGGATGCTCTCGCCGCCACCGATGCATTCCTCGGTCTTATATCGGTTGACTGATAAGCTCGGTTGACTTGCAGATAGAATTATAGAATTGCAGATAGAATTTGTGCCACCTTTCTTCTCGGAAAGGTGGCACAAAAAATTTCCGTACTTGCCGTGAGGAAAGTTCAGGCTCCTGACAAAGGTATTTACACCTGCAAAATGACTAAAGTTTTCGCCCGCCTTTTGGAGAAGGCGGCGCCGATCCAAGGCGCGGAGCCTTGGTCACCTTCCGCAGAGAGCGCACCCCCTTACGGCATTTCTTTATATAAACTAACTGCGATCACCGTTGTACAGCTGATACGCGATGCGTTCGCCGGCACGCTCGATATACACTTTTCCACAGTGGACAAATCCAAGGCGCTCGAGACTCTTTTGCATTGGAATATTGTTTTCGTGCGTGTCGATCTTAAGGTTATCTGACTCATTTAAGCAATATTTGACGCACTCCGCCACCATTCCGCCTCTCTTGCCGGCGCTTGCCACGCGGTGTATCGTCGCGTAGGGCAGAGAGTTCAGCCATGCGCCGTCGATCTTTGCGTAGTCGGGGTCATCTCCTTTTATGAATGCAAACACGCCGTAAAGCTCGCCGTTTTCCTCGACAACGTAGAGTTGACCTGCCTTTATGTCGTCCTCGATAACGTCTATGTAAGGGTATCCGCCTGCCCATTGCGTTGGATTTCCTTTTTCACACATAAATTTGCGTGCACCGTCGTATATTTTGAGTATTTCTTCAAGATCGTCAAAATCTGCCTTGCGTATTTCCATATCCGTCTCCTTTTTGCTTTGAGTTGATTATAGCATACCCGGTCTGCTCTGTCAAGTGCAGAAAAAGTTCAAAGAGTCGTTTTTTTGCTTGACAAGTGCCGTCGTCAGGTGTATAATAAACTGACAATATTTCCGGGAGGATAAAACAATGTCTGAAAAAGTAAAGGTAATTTCATTTAATCTTCGTGTAGCCGTTAAGGTCGACGGTGTTAATTATTTTGATAACCGCCTGCCGAGAATAGTCGAGTTTTTGAACCGTGAGCAACCCGATGTTATAGGCTTTCAAGAGGTAAATGCCCATATGAAGGAGCTTTTGTATAAATCGATAGAGGAATATACTCTCGTCGGTTGCGGAAGAGAAGCCGACTATACGGGCGAGTCTGCACTTATCGCCTTCAGAAAAGACAAATTTGAATTGCTTAAGTTCGAGAACTTTTGGCTTTCTGCAACACCCGATATTCCCGGAAGCAGATATGGATTCGACCAAAGTCTTTGCCCCAGGATCACGAGTGCGGCGTTGCTTAAAATGCGTGGGGCACGAATACCTTTCTGGTTTGTAAATACACATCTTGACCACGAGGGCACGATGGCACGACTTTTCGGTGCTGTACAGTTGATGCAGTTCGTCAGCACGAAATCTCAGCCTTGTATCATTACGGGTGACTTTAACGCATTCCCCGATTCCCCTGAGATCAAGCTGATGGTAGAAAACACGGACTATCCACTCGTCGAGGCTACCTCGAAGATCGAAAGCACCTTCCACGCTTTCTCGCCTATCCTGCGAGGCAAGATAGACTATGTCTTTACTTCGCTCAAGTGCGACCCTGACGAAGCCGTTCTTTATGAGGACGATCCTGTTGACGGTGTCTACCTCTCTGACCACAGACCCGTCGCGGCTTTCATAGAGGTTGAGTAAGGTTAGTTTTTGATCGGTTTTAATTCACGCCGATGTATAAACAGGTTGCAGCAAAGCTCCGAAAAACTCGGAATTTTAGTGAAAGAGTAACAAAAAATCAAGGTTTTATTTGCGTAAAACCTTGATTTTTTTGCATTATGCGGATTTTGTAACAGCCCATTTCCCGCCTTTGTTAACTTCAACTTGTCAAAGGCAATTTAAGCTTTTTACACCAGCGGCGCGTTTATATCCCCGTTTTCCGCGTATTCGTCCTTTTTGCGTGGATCCTGCGCTTTGACACCCATCCAAATAACGAGGAGGCAGGTGATCGTGAGAGCGCCTATTGCACAGATAAGTGAGAATTTTATTACCTCTTTGACGAGTTTGTTCTTTGCGAGATTTTCTACCTCTGCCGCGGTACTGATAAGGATACATTCGGTTTCCTCGTCAGAGTTTACGTCATTGCTGTTTTCCTCAACGTAGGCAGGAAGAATTTCGCACATATTTGCAAGCAGAGTTTTTGCCAGCTCCTCGTCCTTTTCAACCGACATTTGCGCTATGAGAAATTGGCGGTTTTGGGAAGAGTCCGAGCTTCCGGCAGATGAATTCATTTCAATGTAATTGTAGGTGATAGACTTATTTATCATTGATATCATCTTTTTGTTTTCGCCCTGTTCACGCCATTCCTTCAATATCTTTTCGGAAAGATCGTCGGAAAGACTTTTTGCTTTTTCTGCGTTTTCTTTTGCCTGTTCAAGACTGTGGCTTACCGCAAGAACCTTCTGGCTTGCAGCATAATATGCTTTCTCTGCGGCCTCCTTTTCGACCTTGGCTGCCTCTACGGCTTCTTCGTAAAATTTCATCTTTTCCTGATGTCCCTCTTGCTGAGCCACCTCGTCGTTAGCGGATTTGTAAATGCTCAGAAGATTATATACGTCGTCGTAAGCCTTTTGCTTTTCCTCATAGGTCTTCTGCGCAACGGCAAGCTCTCTGGGAGCCTCTTTGGATGCTTTTTTTGTATTGGACAGATCTTCAGCCGCCTTGTCGTATGCGAGCTTTGCTTCGAGCGCCGCTTCGTATTCTTCTCCCGACGCACCCTTCGGAAGTCCGTTTTTGTCAAGCAAAAGCTTTTCCGCAAATCTCTCAGAAGAAAGCAGGTGTAAAACATATGAATCCGGAGCAGTAGGTGTAATATAAAACTCGACCTGAGTACCGAAATTCTGTTTTCCAAGAAGTGTAATAACTCCGCCGAGCGTGCCGCCGACTATCGCGGCTATGAGCGCGACGCAGATCATGAGTTTGATTTTTGAGAGAAGGATCTTAAGAAGGTCTAAGATGTCGAGCTCGCTGCCGCTATTGTGAACGTTATCTTTCATTAGCGTTCCTCTCCTTGTTTTTTATAGTTATAATCAAAATATACGCTTATTATAAGTATAGCATTATTTTTTGTAATTGTCAAGGAAACTTGATAGAGTTTTATATGATAATCTTGACATTTGCGAAAAAATGTGTATAATATAATATGTAAAGGTATGAGAATCATACAGGAAAGGAAAATAAATCATGGAACAGAAATACTACAAAATGAATATAGCAGGACTTGAACGCGATCTTCCGCTCTGCCCTATAGGCGACAATCTTATGATAGGCGCGTTCGTTATTTTCGGAGACCCGGAGCTTACGACGGCGTGCGCAAAGGAGCTTAACAAGCTTGCGCCCGAGCACGATTTTATGATCTCCGCCGAGGCAAAAGGAATCCCGCTTGTACATGAGATGGCGCGGCTTCAGGGAAATAAAAGATATTTTCTTGCGAGAAAGTCTCCAAAGCTCTATATGACGGGCGTATTTGAGGCAACCTTGCACTCGATAACCACCGCAAACGATCAGCACCTTTATCTCGATAAGGCAGATGCCGAGGCGATGAAGGGCAAAAAGATACTTATCGTTGACGATGTTATTTCGACCGGCGAATCGCTTAAGGCAATCGAAAATCTCGTAGAGAAGGCCGGCGGTATCATTTGCGGTAAAATGACCGTGCTTGCCGAGGGAGATTCACAGAACCGCGAGGATCTTATCTACCTTGAAAAGCTTCCGCTCTTTGACAGTCACGGAAACGTTATTGAGTAATATTGCAGATGAAAGGACAGAAATAAAAATGGCAGAACTTTTGGGAGCAAACGACAAGCGAACTCATTATTGCACAGAGCTCAGCGCAAAAAACATCGGAGAAAGAGTATGCGTTATGGGTTGGGCGCAAAAGCAGAGAGACCTCGGCGCACTTATTTTCATAGACCTTCGCGACAGAAGCGGAATACTTCAGCTTGCATTTGACGATGCTACCGACCGTGAGATATTCAACAAGGCGTTCGGTGTCAGAGCCGAGTACGTTCTTCTCGCAAAGGGTGTTGTACGTATGCGCGGTGAGGGCGCGGTAAACAAGAATCTTCCCACCGGAGAGATAGAGATCGCGGTTGACGAATTCAAGATAATTTCCGCGGCTCAGACGCCTCCTTTTGAGATAACCGAGAACAGCAAGGTAAATGCGGAGCTTCGCCTGCGCCACCGATATCTTGATCTTCGCCGTCCGGATATGCAGAGAAACATCATCGCGCGCTCACGCATCAGCAAGCTCGCGAGAGATTATTATGCAGAGAACGGATTTGTTGACATTGAAACTCCAAACCTCTGCAAGCCTACGCCCGAGGGAGCAAGAGACTATCTCATTCCCTCGCGTATTCACAAGGGAAAATTCTACGCGCTTCCCCAATCTCCGCAGCTTTACAAGCAGCTTTTGATGGTATCGGGCTTTGACCGTTACTTCCAGATAGCGCGTTGCTTCCGCGACGAGGACCTTCGCGCCGACCGTCAGCCCGAGTTTACTCAGCTCGATACAGAGATGTCCTTCGTGACCGCAGACGACGTTATGAAGATGCACGAAGGATTTTTGAAGTATGTACTTAAAAACGAGATGGGGATAGAGCTTGACTACGACTTTATACGTATGCCCTACGAGGAAGCGATGAACCGCTTCGGTTCGGACAAGCCCGATATCCGTTTCGGATTTGAGCTTTGCGACCTTTCCTCGATACTTAAAAATTGCGGCTTCAAGGTATTCTCGGGAGCTGTTGAAAACGGTGGTTCGGTAAGAGCGATCAACGTTAAGGGCGGAGCAAAATTCTCGCGCAAGGAGATCGATTCTCTCGTTGAGTTCGTAAGATCCTACCGTGCAAAGGGACTTGCATGGCTCAAGTGGGCTGAGAGCGGCGATATTTCTTCTTCCTACGCAAAATTCCTTACCGAGGACGAAAACGAAGCGATCAGGAGCGCGGTCGGTGCCGAGGCAGGTGACCTCGTGCTTATCGTTGCCGACAAGAATGAAGTCGTATTCGACTCTCTCGGAGCGCTCCGTTGCGAGTGTGCAAAGAGACTCGGAATTCTTGATCCGTTTGACTTTAAGTTCCTTTGGGTAACCGAATTTCCGCTCCTTGAATACAGCGAGGAGGACGGCAGATTTTACGCTAAGCACCACCCCTTCACATCTCCTATGGACGAGGACCTTCAGTATCTCGACAGCGACCCCGCAAGAGTTCGTGCAAAGGCTTATGATATCGTGCTTAACGGCACCGAGCTCGGCGGCGGTTCGATAAGGATCCACGACTCCGAGATACAGTCCAAGATGTTCGACGTTCTCGGACTCACCAAGGAAGAGGCGAACGAAAAGTTCGGATATCTGCTTGAGGCGTTCAAGTACGGAGTACCGCCACACGGCGGACTTGCCTTCGGTCTTGACCGATTGGTCACTCTTTTGCTCGGACTTGAGGATATTCGCGACGTCATCGCATTCCCGAAGGTACAGAATGCCTCCGAGCTTATGACCAAGTCTCCCTCAGAGCCCGATAAGGGAGCTCTCGCGGAGCTGGGGCTTGCGGTGATCGAACACGAGGATTAACCGGATGCGATATAATTTCTTCGCCTATATGGCAAGAATGAAGCTGATACGCCGCTGGGGGCTTATGAGAGCTATGACATCCGAAAATATAGCCGAACATTCTGCGCAGGTAGCTCAGCTTGCTCACGCTATGGCACTTATCAAGAACAAAAAGTTCGGTGGAAAAGTCGATGCGGACAGGATAGCGACGATTGCACTCTACCACGAGACGAGCGAAGTGCTGACGGGCGATCTTCCCACCCCGATAAAGTATTATAACGCCGAGATAAAGAATTCCTACAAGGACATCGAGAAAAAGGCAAACGAAAAGCTTATCTCCATGCTCCCCGAGGAATTCAGGGAGGATTACAGGGAGATCATCGAGATAGACCCGGATTCTTACGAGTATACCATCGTCAAAGCGGCGGACAAGATAGCGGCGTATATCAAATGTGTTGAGGAAACAAGGATAGGAAACAGAGAATTTGCAAAAGCAAAGCAGACGCTCAAGCGGGAGATCGACGCTTATCGCAAGTACGAAGAAGTGGACTGGTTCTGCACGACCTATCTTGATACCTTCGCGCTTGCGCTTGATGAGCTTGAATGAGGTCGCGTATGCAAAAAGGCAGATTTATAGTTTTTGAGGGTATTGACGGCGCGGGAAAGACAACGCAGGTCGAGTTGCTGGCAAAAAATCTCGTTAAGCTCGGCAGAAAAGTCTCGGTCGGAGCTGAGCCCACGCCGCTGGAGAGCGGCAGAGCTATACGCAGGGCGCTGTCCGGAGAAGAGAAGAAGACCGAATGTCAAATGGCGGCAATGTTCGTGCTCGACCGTATCGCGCACAATACCGACGCCGAGATCGGAATAGAGGCGTTGACCTCAAAGGGCATCGACGTTATCAGCGACAGATACTATTATTCCTCGCTTGCTTATCAGGGTACTGCAACCGATTACGCATGGGTCAAGGCTATGAATGTCGGCTCGCCCGAAATACGCCGTCCCGATCTGTGCATATATCTCGACCTGCTCCCCGAGCAGAGCCTTGAGCGCATCTCGCGGGGAAGAGAGACTGTTGAAATATATGAAAACCTTGAGAAGCTGACGCTGACGCGAAAAGCTTTTATGTCGGTTATTGAGGATCTGAGGGCCGACGGTGAGAGTATATATGTCGTAGACGCCGATCGCACGCCCGAACAGATCTCGCGTGAGATATTCGAAATAGTTAAGAAACATCTTCAGTCAGAATAAGGAGAGAATTCATGAACGAAAAATACGATGCTCTGTTTACCCCTTGGAAGATCGGCAATGTCGAGATCAAGAACCGCATTGTCATGTGTCCTATGGGCGGTACTTCGCTGTTCGGCTGGTTTGAGCTGGGCGGCTGTCATTTCGACAAGGAAGCGGCAAAGCTCTTTCTCGAAAGAGCAAATAACAACGTTGGACTTATAATTCCCGGAATTGCGCCGCTTCGCGATACCTTTTGGGGCAAATGGCTCTGGCAGAACCCGAAGATGTTCGGGGAACTCAAAGAATTTATGGATGAGATCCACAAAACAGGAGCAAAGCTGTTTGTTCAGCTTACCGCGGGTATGGGTCGCTCGTGGGCGATCACGGAGCTTATAGCTCCGCTTCATAAAAACAAGTTCACCCGTGCTGTCGTAAAGCCTGTTATCGATACATCGCACGAGCTTGCGAGCCCGAGCGAGCAGCCTGCACGCTGGGCACCCGACATAATCTGCCCCGAAATGACAGTGGAGCAGATACATGAGATAATCGAAGCCTTTGCCAAGACCGCAAAGCTTTGCCGTGACGCCGGTGTTGATGGGGTTGAGGTGCACGCAGTCCACGAGGGCTATCTGCTCGACCAGTTTGCAATCGAGTTTTTCAACAAGCGTACAGACGATTACGGCGGAAGCTTTGAGAACCGTTATCGCTTTGCGGCAGAGGTAGTAAAGGCTATCAAGGAGGCGTGCGGAGAGGATTACCCCGTATCTCTTCGTTATTCGGTAGAGTCCAAGATGAAAGGGTTTTGCGAGGGTGCGATGCCCGGAGAGGATTACGTCGAGGTCGGAAGAAATATGGCTGAGTCCGAGAGGGCGGCGAAATATCTTCAGGATGCGGGATACGATATGCTCAACGCCGACAACGGTACCTATGACTCGTGGTACTGGTCGCATCCGCCGATGTATATGCCCGAGAATTGCAATCTTGACGACGTAGCGCATATCAAAAAGTACGTTGATATCCCCGTCGTTTGCGCGGGAAGAATGGATGCCGAGGTCGGAGCGGCGGCTGTTGCCGAGGGCAGAATTGATGCGATCGGAGTTGCACGCCAGTTTCTCACCGACCCTGAGTGGGTCACTAAGATCATCGAGGACAGACTTGAGGATATCAAACCTTGTATCTGTTGCCATGCGGGTTGCTTCAATTTCTCGTCCTCAAAGGGACACGCAAACACCCAGGATCTTTCCGACACAATGGGACTTTCGCGCTGTGCGCTCAATCCCGAGACCATGCAGTCGAAAAAATATCATATCGAACCCGCAAAGCATCAGAAAAATATCGCGATAATCGGCGGTGGTATCGGCGGTATGGAGGCAGCCATCGTTTGCGCTAAGCGCGGACACAAGGTTACTCTCTACGAAAAGACAGACAAGCTCGGCGGCGTATTTATAGCTGCTGCCGCTCCTTCTTTCAAGGAAAAGGACCGCGCACTTATTGCATGGTACATACGCGAGCTTTCCAAATACCCCATTGACGTCAGAATGAACACCGAAGTTACCGACGTGAGATCTCTCGGAGTCGATGAGATCATCGTGGCTACGGGTGCCGTTGCAAAGAAAATACCCGTCAAGGGCGCAGACACGGCAATAGAGGCTGTTGACTATCTGCTCGGCAACAAGAGCGTTGGCGAGAGAGTTGTCGTAGTCGGCGGCGGACTTACCGGTTGTGAGATCGCTTACGAGCTTTACCTTCAGGGCAAGAAGCCGACCATCGTCGAAATGCAGGACGACCTCATTACGGGCAAGGGAATATGCCTTGCTAATACAAGCTATCTGCGTGATTTCTTCAAGACAAACAAGGTTCCGGTATACCTTGAGACCTCTCTGTGCGAGGTCCTCCCCGACGGCGTGGTCGTTAAAGATAAGGACTCAAAGACCTTCAAGATAGACGCCGATTCTGTAGTTATGTCGGTCGGATATAACCCCGCTCCCATAGCAAAGAAGGGAAAAAACGTCCACGTCATAGGTGATGCGGCGGCGGTAGGAAACCTGCGCACAGTCATCTGGGGCGCGTGGGACGTGGCTATGAAGCTTTGATCTAAAACTGTCGTAATGAAAGGATTTTGTTTATGATTCTCACAAAAGAACAAGAGGCGATACTTAACGGCGAGAAGGGCGAAACACTTGCCAAGGTAATGAAAACGCTTGTTATGTACGGCGACGCATTCGAGGCGGAAAAGCTCGTGCCCATCACGTCAAAATACAATCATCTCGTAACTTCGTTCGGACTTAAGGTAATGTCTCCCGTGTATGACCTTATGCAGCAGTTGCTCGACGCAGGCGTAGCGTCCGGTCAGAAATTCTCGGTAGACCCCCGTCCCATTGATAAAAATGTTCCCGCGAGCTTTTTGCAGAAGCTTGTGTTCAATAAGTTTATGTACACTAAGCAGGATTTCTATGAGGACCAGCTTGCAAAGCTCGGACTTATGGATGAAAATTCTTTTACCTGCGCCTGCTATATGGACGAGGTGGGCAATAAGCCTAAAAAGGGAGACGTGCTCTCCTGGGCGGAGTCGAGCGCGGTGGTATACGCAAATTCGGTGCTTGGCGCAAGATGCAACAGAAACTCCGGTATAATCGATATTATGGGATCGATCGTCGGCTACGTCCCTTGCTTTGGATTGCTTACAGACGAGGGAAGAAAGGCTACTTGGGTAATAAAGGTTGAAACTACTGAGAAGCCCGAGGCTCAGCTTTTGGGCTCGGCTATCGGAATGAAGGTAATGGAGGACGTTCCTTACGTCGTCGGACTTGACAAATGGCTCGGAAACGAGCTTAATGACGCGGCTTGCGCGTACCTTAAGGATTTCGGCGCAGCAACGGCATCCAACGGAGCCGTAGGTCTTTATCATATCGACGGCCTTACGCCCGAAGCTGTGGAGCTTGGAGATAAGCTTATCGCAGAGGGCGCAAAGGAATACATAATTGACGACGCCGAGCTTCAGCGAGTTCAGGATGGGTATCCTGTCGTATGGAAGGATCCCGACGCGCCGGCAAAGCTTTGCTTTATAGGTTGTCCTCACCTTTCGCTCGAACAGCTCAAGGATTGGACCGATAAGATAGAGGCGGCACTTGCCGAGAGCGGCAAGAAGAAGGTAGCCATTCCGACGGTGCTCACCGCGGCTCCCAAGGTTCTCGAAGCGTTTGAAAAGACCGATTTTGCGGCGCGCCTGAAGGTTACCGGAGTTATTACGTCCTACATATGCCCGCTTATGTATATGAACAACCCGCTTTGCAAGAAGATGCCGGTCATCACTTCGTCAAATAAGCTCAGAACCTACACGAGTGCAAGATATTATACCGACGCGCAGATACTCGAGCAGATCACTAAGGGAGGTAAATAATATGAAACGCTTTCAAGGAAGAGTTATAACCCCCGGAACGGTAACGGCAGAGGCGGTAGTTACCAAGCAGGGATTCAACACGCTGGCTTCGTTCCAGATGGCTCTGCAGTTCGGCGATAAGGAGGTCAAGTGCGGCGACCAGAACAACGAGGAGCTGCACGGTAAGCCCCTGATCAACAAGGCGCTTTGCCTTCCTCAGACCATAGGCTCGACTACAGGCGGACTCGTTCTTTACTGTGCTTGCGCGATGGAGAAGAATCCGGCGTGTATGTTGTTTGCCAATCACATCGACTCGCTTGCGGCGGCAGGCGCAGTACTTGCCGACGTGTGGGTAGAGGGCGTTTCAATGCCGGTTGTGGACTCGCTCGGAGCCGAGTTCCTTGAGTACGTTAAGGACGGCATGAAGATCACCGTCGAGGACGGCGGAGTCGTTTGCGTTGAGTAGTAGTTTTCATAAAAAGAGTTTTCGCACAGCTTATCGCTGACGAAAACTCTTTTTTTACCGAAAGAAAGTTATTCAACAGATATTTTTGCATACTGCGATACCGTCAAAGTTTTTTAATCTGTTACCGTATTCTACGGCATATGATCCTTTACCGTTCTGATATTTCTCCTGCTCGCATAAATGCATATTTTGCAATAATGACCGCAATGATCTCATTTATGATTGCTGCCGCAACGATCGTTCCCGAAACAATAGTTGCAAGCGATGGATCAAATGATGACAGCGTCGTTGTTGCGATGCCTGTAAATACCAGTGAAACTCCCGAATGAGGTAACAAAGTAAATCCGAGATATTTTGAAACAGAGGGCTGAGCTTTGGTTAATTTTCCTCCGATATATGCACCGCCGATCTTTCCGACAGCTCTGGACAAAATATAAGCTGCAGTGAAGACTCCGGCGCCTGCGATAAGCCTGTAATCCAACGGCATGCCGAGATTTACGATCACGGTAACAAGTGAAAAGCCGAGAAGAGGGTTATAGAGCTTAAGCACATCGTCTAAATCTTTTTCGGATATCAAATTGGCAACAGCAGCACTGAATGCCATACCGGTCAGTAAATAATTTATTGTGAATGAATGAAATAAATAAAAATCTATCAGAAGTCCGCTGACCGCAGACATCAGAAGAAAGATCAACAATATGCAAAACCGAACGATATTTCTTTTCACCGCTTTTATCAGAAACGAAGTTATAAAACCGAAAACAATGCCAATTACAAACGGAAGCAGGATCATACCGATCAAAGCAATCGGAGAAGCGCTTGCGCTTCCGTGTGTTCCGCTTATTACGGAAATAACCGTAAAAAATACAACAACGCCGATAACATCGTCGATCGCCGCCAGCGGTAACAGAGTTTGAGTGACAGGTCCGTTCGTATGGTATTCGTTGACGATGGATAATGCAGGAGCCGGGGCAGTTGCCAACGCAATTCCCCCAAACACAAACGCCAAATAAAGCGGAATATTCAATATGAGGAATATTATCGAGAAAACGGCACTTACAAAGATAAACGTCCCGATCGACTGTATAAAGGTAATTCCGATGATCTGCTTTCCCGACTTGGCGATCTTTTTGAAAATGATCTCACGTCCTATCATCACCCCGGCAAAACACTCAAATATCTTAATAATGACTTTATACCATACGGATTCCGTGATCTCAAAAGTTACCACCTCGGCAAGATACGGTCCGAACACAATGCCCGCGATCAACCAACCGAGAATTGCAGGCAGTTTTATTTTTGAAACCAATTTCCCGCAAACGAAAGCCGCACAGAGAATTGCAAAAACACGAAGCAACCCGATCATTACCATAATACGTTCACCAACCATTCTATAACCCCGTCAGGAGCAATTCTTTCGTTACAAAGTTTTTCAAAAGAGCCGTTCACAACCATATACAGAGATATCTTCTCCTGCTCTGAAATATTATGATCCAAAGAGTCAAGTATTATTGCCAGCATATCATCGTTTTGTTCCGCAGTGTACGAGTATATGGCTGCGTTTAATTTATATTTGTTGAATACATCACGGCTTGTCATTGATTTGGCATCAAAGTAGAGAAGCAACAGCTCAGAATGAGCTGAATCGGAATTATCCTTTGCAAGTCGTTGTGCCTTTTCTTTTACATCCGAATAATATCTTTGATAAAGTGCCAGGGCGAGTTCTTCTTTGTTCGAGAAATATTTATAAACGGTCTTCTTTGAAATATTAAGTCTTTTTGCCAAGGTGTCAACAGAAAATCGCAAGCCTTCTTGTCGAAGACTCGCAATTGATTCACATATAATGCGTTCTTTCATGTGGAAACAAAACCTCGTTTTTTTGTTTTCATTATACCACTTTAAATATCATTTGTCAAGTCGGACTAAGGATATTTTAAATGTTTTTTGCATATCCGAGAGGAAGGTGGCGTTTTCGCAAGAAAATGACGGAATGATCCTGCGTCCCCCTGTTTGTGCTGATTCCATTGTGACGCACTCTCCCCCCGTGTCATCCTGAGCGAAGGGCGCAGCCCGAAGTCGAACGCGGAGCGCGAC
>CAYQEY010000026.1:0-1729 GCA_964416635.1 uncultured Lachnospiraceae bacterium
TTCAAATCTCTAACACAAATTGCGAAAAATATCTTTTTTATAGTCCGCTGACAAAAACAGAGGACACTGAGTGTGCCCTCTGTTTTTATTTTGGCGGAGAGAGATCTGAACTCGAGCGACGGGTACCGGCAAGGGCATCCCGCCCGATGCGCTCCCGGTGGGAGATGAAGCGAGGGCGGGATGGGAGGAGAAAAGGAGGCTGAGGTGCGAATGTGCCTCAGCCGACTATTTCGACGAGTGGAAGGCTCAGCCTTTTCAAATCTCTCCTTCTCCGCAGCAAGGACACACAAACTTTCCTCGGCTGCTCTATTGTAATTTCGTACTTTTCTTCTATCTTCGTAATATTTTTTATTTCTATCATTTGCAATCCGAGCAATTTCTCTGTATAATATGAATTGAGCATATCTGAAATCTCCGATAATGTTTGGTTTGGTTACTTAACATTTATAAGATTTTTCAAATATGCTCCTATTTTTTTGTTTTTTACAATTTCATTACTATACCCGCCGACTTCACCCAACATTTATTATATAACTTTTTTACATCCCGAAAAGTTCGGGTATGCTTTTGTCGAGAGCCTCGGACAGATAAACAAGCTCAATATCGGTAATAAATCGTTGCCCGGATTCCATTCTTTGTATGGCATTTTTGTCAACGTTTAGCCCGATGAGTTGAAGTTTGTCCGCAAGTGCACGTTGTGACAACTTGAGTTCCTTGCGAAAAATCATGATTTTCTCCCCACAGATGTTGTTTTTGTTGTCAGATGTCTTGTTAATAAACATTTTTAATTTTTTCTCCTTTTTTGACATTTAGTACTTGACATTGGTTTAATTATATGATATAATTACGAGCGAAATGACATTCAGTGAATGTCAAATGACAGATTTACGAGATAAATCAAAGCAGAGAAAGGTATTTATGTACCTTTCGGCATAGTATGAGAATCTCCTGCGTAAAAAATTACTTCAAAAAGTAACTTTGCGATTAGCAAATTTGATTACAGCATATTTACAAACATTCAACAGAAAATGCTTTTTACATTTTATCGTATTTATAAGGATTGTGCATGTTTTGACGTTGAAAGATTATTGCTCTCATATGAAAAAATGGAGTTTTTACTCTGTATCGGCAGTTGCCCGCCATATCATAATGATTATTGACCGGACTTCTATCTCAAAAATGCAATTTAGAAAACTTAACTCTGTGCATCAAGATTGAGAGAAATATGACCGGCAAATAATAAAAAAATTGCATTTCAGCAAAAAAAAAGGAGGAACCCCCTATATGAAGAGAATTTTCCTGAAAATTTCTCTGTGTGTAGTTGTTCTCATACTTGCTCTTGCATTTTGCTTAACAAGCTGTGATGATAACAAAACACAGGCGAAGCTTGACACTATTAAGGATAGTGTCGATTCCAACCAAGCGGAGGTTGATAAGGCTATTGCAAGCCTCAATACTGCCGTTGATACGCTCAAAATCAACCACGATACAAACGTGGCTGAAGAAGTAGCTGCACTTAACGCGGCCATCGCAGAGGCTGAGACTGCACTTGAGTCAGCTGATGCAACAAACAAGACTGCGCTTGAAAAGGCCATTGATGATGCAAAGGCAGAGCTTCAAGCGGCAATCACGACCTTAGCAGATAATCTTGACGCCGCAAAGCAAGAGCTATCTGACAAGATCACTGCCAACGACACTAAGATCGATACAGAAGTTGCAAAGCTCAACA
>CAYQEY010000026.1:1829-7936 GCA_964416635.1 uncultured Lachnospiraceae bacterium
ATGCGCTTAAAGACACAGTCTCTGCAAACAAGACTGCGCTTGAAAAAGCCATTGATGATGCAAAGGCAGAGCTTCAAGCGGCAATCAATACCATAGCAGATAATCTTGACGCCGCAAAGCAAGACCTCTCCGACAAGATCACTGCCAACGACACTAAGATCGATACAGAAGTTGCAAAGCTCAACACTGCAATTGAAACCGCCAATGAAACGATTGATGCGCTTAAAGACACAGTCTCTGCAAACAAGACTGCGCTTGAAAAAGCCATTGAGGATGCAAAGACAGAGCTTCAGGATGCTCTTGAAACCGTAAAGCAAGAACTTCTTGATAGGATTAGCGCTTTAGAAGAATACGCTGAGAACGAAGGCATCAAACTTCAAGATAGCATAGCAAACGTTAAGGAGGCATTGGAAGGATCTATAGCGACGAATGTTGAAGACCTTCAGGCGGCAATCACTGACGCTAACGCGGCTATCGCTGAAAACACAGCATGGATAGCAGAATATAAGAAAACAACCGAAAAGGTTGTTGCAGCCGTATTTGACGTTGAAAAAGTATGGAATCTTTGCAATACATACTGTGTTGGCTGGGGAAAAATCGCCGCTGACGATCTCATTTATGTAAAAGAGCAGGCAAAGGTATTTCTTTACAGAGCAACCAACGAAGACGATATAAATGCTGCCGTTCAAAAATTCTATGAGGCAATCGACAACATGGATACAGATGAGCTTGGTCGTCTGAGGGATATTTATGCTTTACTCGGAGAGGCAAAGACAAATATTGATAACGGCGAGCTTAGTGCTGCAGTTGAGAAACTCGTCGCCGCAAGAAAGCTGTTCGATGAAATAGGAATGGTCAATTGCACAGAAGACATTTATGATGTACTTGTCATTGACGGTGTGGCAGTAGACCTGTCCAACATATACTGCGAGTACAGACTCACAATCATATCTATCCTTATAGATGGTGCTGAGACTGCTCTTGGCGATATGGACACAACAACCGCTGACACTAACCTTGGATATGCAAGAGAGCTTATCGACGAGGTTCTTGATGACGGTATGACGACAGAGCTTGAAGATGTAGACCTCGTTGGAGAGTACAATGATGCAAGAATTGCTGTAATCAGTACTTATCTTGCACAGGCGATAACAGCAATTGAGAACGCAGATTTTGCTTCTGCTGATGATTACCTTGCACAAGCAAGAGAAGACATCGATGCAATCGCAATCGATACAATAACAACCGATCTTGTAACCGTTATCGAAAGCTACAATGATGTAAGGGTTACACTTATAAGTGCTTACCTTACACTTGCAGAAGATACGATTTCGGGAGCACTCATTGATCAAGCGTTTATTGATGATGCAAAGAATTATCTCGAAAGTGCAAGAAATGCAATTGATGCATGCACATCCGATTCAGACATACCTGTTGATGTTGACTCTGTTGTAAAGAGATACAATTCTATAAGATTTACAGTAGTAGAATGCTATCTCAGCCTTGCTGACACAGCAATCAATAATGCAATAGATAAGGCAGAGGTTGACAGTACCGACGACGAAGCTTGGGCATACACTCTGAAGTCAGAAAGCTTCACGGCAACAATAAGCGCAGACGGTGTTGATGTAGCAGATTTGAACGCAAAAATTAACGCGGTACGCAGCAGATTCCATGCGAAGTATGTTGATCTTTATGCTGCAGAACTTACCTTCCGGATGAACAATTATATTGGTCACCTCGACGCTATTTACGGCGATATCAATCCTGTAAATAACATGAACGCTATAAAGGCTGAATTTGATGCACTTAAGGATCATGAAATCTATTCGAATTACTTTGGCGAAAATAAATCTGCTGAAGTGAATACTCTCGTTGAAACTGCAGCTGAGTTTGATGGTGCAATCGCTGTTCGCGAAACGTTAATCAAACTCATTGCTGAAGGCAAAAATGTTGCTCTTCTGATTGATGGTTATACCGTTGAAGGTATACTCGGAACAAAGACCGAATCCGAGCTTATCATCGGCTACAAGAGTGCATATGATACATTTGTCGCTAATCTCGATAGAATGTATGCCGAATTCGAAGATAACGATACTCATAAGGCTGTTTACAATGAAATAGAGGCACTTGCAAAAAAGACAGACTTTGATGCACTTAAAGTTGCATTCGATGAAAAGATCTACCCGCTCAACGTTTACGGTCAGGCATTTATCAGCGAAGTTGAATCTCTCCGGAATTACATTGAAGACGGATTTAAATTTGATACTGATGAAAAGATCTTAGCATCTAAAAAGGCAAAGGACGCTTGGCTTGCTCAGTCTATTGATCCCGACGGTGTTGGATTTGTAATCGAATATTGCTCTGATGGTGAATGGACACACTCAAAACTTGTCGATGTAATTTACAAGATAGAGGGAGCATATAAAGTATGGCTCTCACAAGCGGCGGAAGATTGGAAAGCAGCTTATACCGATACGGGTGTTAGCGAACTTACAGTAAATAACATTACAATTTATGAGACAAGACTTGATGCTGTAAGAAAATGGTTTGATACTTACCCGCTCGGTGCTGATGATACCTACGGAACAGAGGAAACTTATCGCTGGCTCACAATTCTTGAAGCAAGACTTGAAACTCTTAAAGGTATGGTTAAAGACGAGTCTGATAGAGTACAGGGACTCATCGATCTCCTCGGAGGAGCGGATACGATGACTGCGGACAAAGCCACTGTTGAAGAAGCACGTCGTGCATACGATGCATGGATAGCAGGTACATATAGTGCTGCAGATGTACGCCCGGATCAGATTGCGATCCGTGCCGGCAGCGGCTTCGATACAGTTGATATCACAAATCTCAAAGCGTCTGAGGAAAAACTTGCAGAACTCAATATAAAGATTGACCAAATCAGAAACGATATTGAAAATCTTGCAGTACCTACATTCGACGATGCAACAAAGAACTACTTTGACAATGATGCCGATAGAGATGCATATGCAGCATCTGTTAGAGATATTGCTGAAATTCTGGATGCATTCAAGGCAGTCAATGGTGATGATCTTACGGTATTCACCGCTGATGAGTTGAAAAAGGTTAAAGATTGCAAACTCTATGCAGAGAAGTATGATTCTCTTATAAAGCTTAACAGTTCATATAATGATGCTATGATCGAAGCAGTAGGCGACGATGCAACTCTCGGCAAGCTTGCAAGTTACTACAATGATGCAATCGTAAGGATGATAGCCATTCACAGCGAGTCTGTATTTAAGGATGCTGATGGAAATATTGTAACAGCTACGACTCCTTCAGTCCAGATTGCGGTTATCGGAAATAGCGCCGCAGATGACTTTGCCGCTATATTAAGCGATGCAAACTGATTTAAGTTTATTGCTTAAACAATATTAATCACAAATTCCCCGGGGCATGAAGCCTCGGGGAATTTGGGCTCTTTGTCAATAGTTGGGGTAGAAAATCTGACTCGCCTCCTTGGTATGTATGCCGCGGGAACGCTCGTCGCAGATCATTTTAAGCCCATAGATACAGATATTTCCAGTACAGGAAGGCAAAATACCCCTTCCCGGTCCGCTGATCATTCTGTAGCTTTTTATAAAAAGATTTATCAAACGAGGAGTCGTACTTATCCGGGGGATCTTTTCGTCCAAGTCAAGATGATTTTCAAAAACGACGGCGACAACCCGCAGCCCTCACATCCGATGCGCTCCCGGTGAGATCATACACTTGAACTTTTATAATATATTGACCCCGTCCACATACGCTTCACCGCACTCCGAAAGGCTTAATTTCATTTCTTTGCCGCTTGTATTTTCGTTGTTTTTAAATTCTATAAAACGAATATGATGAGCCGTGATCGGCGTTGCGGTATCGAACGAGCAATTTATTACGCTGAGTCTGCCGTGATAGTAAGGTTCTTTTTCTGTGGGCATAAATTCCGGATCGCATAAAATATCGGCTCTCTGACCGACGAATCTTACGTTTTCAAGCGTCATATTTTCCACGGGGCTTGACTCGTACCAGTAATTCATATCACCGGTAAGCAAAAACGGAAGTTCGGTCATGCAATTCCGTACCGTTATTTCTCCTCTGCTCTGAAAACGCAGATGAGTGTTAGCCTTTCCGAATACGCAGTTTTCTATAAAAATCTTCGGCTGAGCGGAAAAGTTTTCTATAACGTCGCCCTCGGCGTGAACACCTACGGTCTTATCAAGGGTAAATTCCAGCTCCGTACTGCCGAGTTTGCGTATACCCTCTATCATATATTCTCCGCTCGCCTCCATAGTCGACCCGCGGTAAACACGGATCGTGTCTCCCGAGCCGAAAAGCGTATAATCCTTGCATGCCGCTCCTTTGCAATCCGCATACAGCTTATTGCCTTCCGCCCTTTTGAAAACGCAGAAGTTGCCGTGGATATTCAGGGCGTCATCTATAGTGCCCTCTATCGTACTGTTTTTCAGTACGAGATCGCCCGAACAGGCAACGGCATGTATACCGTCCGCCTCGTTGCTATGTACGCCGTGAGAGCGTTCGTCAAAGATCATTTTAAGCCCGTCAATATAGATATTTTCGGTATGGAAAGGCAGAATACCCATCCCCGGGCCGTTTACTATTCTGTAATCCTCTATGTAAAGACCTTTGCAGTTGACCGCGTAAAGATTGGAATATTTTCTGTCCTCGTGTCCGATCACCGCTATTGTTCCCACCTTTAAAACGGGCACATTTTCGCCCTCGAAAACTATATCTTCGCCATCCACGCTTGCGTTCAAACGGGCACTCGCATTTACCCAGGGTATGTTTTCGTCCAAATCAAGATGATTTCCGAACACGACGAGCGACAGCCCGCAGCCCTCGCGCGTCTGCTTGTCAAACGCCTGCAAAAAGACCGGAGATCTGTTCAGATTTTGATTTTCCCAGTATTCGCCGTAAGGAATGAGCTTTCCGTCCTCTGCTTTACAAGGAAATTTTTCAGAAAGCCTGCCTCTTAAACGTGTGGGAGTGCTCTCCAATACTTCAAATTCCGTGCAAAAGGAGCGGTCGTGTTCGATGACTATGTTCTTTATACGGATATTTTTGCAGTTATCGAAGATAAACGGCTGAATCCTGCCGTGAAGATAAAACGTATGTCCCCGGAAATCTATGGTTATATTTTCTTTATCCTTGACGAGCAATGCAACATCTATTTTGTTGTCCTTTCTGTTGCTTTCGCCGCAACAGGTATACAGTATGCTGTCAAGATGTATACAGTACTTCGGGTAGACGTGCACGTCGGTATCCGCTACATATTCGCAATTGCTTTGTAAGCCTTTCAGAGTGAATTTTTCCATTGAATGAACTCCCTTGCACATTTGTATAAAGATTATAGCATATAAAAAGTAGAATTTCAAGATAAAGATCAGGATAAAAAATACAGATCAAAAACTTTGACAACGCAAAAAATATAACGGTATTCCTGACATCCGACGAATTCGACGACGACAAAACGCCCGAAGAAGTCATGACTTCTTCGGGCGCAATTACTATGTGAAAACTATTACGTATAAGACGAGCAGAGAGTTACAAACTCGTTTACAACAGCCTCTGCATTAGCCTTGGAGGTTGCACGCGTGAGCATGATCTTTGCAAGCTCATAGTCGTTTGCAAGAGTTGTCTGACTTCCGGAGCTCAAAGCGGTGTATGCCGATACAATGGCAGAATATCCGGTAGTCTTGATGTATGTAGACGCTTCTTCCCAATCTGTAAGCTTTATGGTTGCCGCGAGAACTTCGCTCTTTGCGGTTGCAATAGCAGAGGTAAGGGATGCACTAAGGACACTGATACTGCCGTCGGTGTAAGCCTTGGCAACATTTTCTGCGTTTGTAATAGCAGTCTCCAACTCTCCGACCTTTGTGTCGAGAGTTGTCTTGTCTGCCTTAAGCGCGATAGCAGCCTCAAGCTCGGCTCTTGCGGATGCGAGTGCAGTACTTGCAGCATCAATAGCCTCGCTCTTCGCGGTTGCAATAGCTGCAGTAAGAGATGTTTCAAGAGCACCTACCTCGGTGTCGGTGTAAGCCTTGGCAGCATTTTCTGCGTTTGTAATAGCCTGATTGAGAATT
>CAYQEY010000026.1:8036-21589 GCA_964416635.1 uncultured Lachnospiraceae bacterium
TCGTTCTTTGCAGTTTCAATAGCCGCGGTGAGTCTTGTATCAAGAGCGCTGATCTTGCCGTCGGTGTAAGCCTTGGCAGCATTTTCTGCGTTTGTAATAGCCTGATTGAGAATTCTAACTGCTTCGTTAAGATCGTCAATGATAGCCTCATCGGCAGCCTCAAGCTCTGCTACTGCCGCGTTGAGTGCCGCTTCGGCGGCATCAATAGCCTCGTTCTTTGCAGTTTCAATAGCCGCGGTGAGTCTTGTATCAAGAGCGCTGATCTCGCCGTCAGTGTAAAGCTTAGCCGCAGTTTCTGCATCTTCAATCGCCTGATTGAGAGTTGCAACTGCTTCGTTAAGATCGTCAATGATAGCCGCATCGGCAGCTTCAAGCTCTGCTACTGCCGCGTCGAGATTATCCTGCGCGAGCTTCTTTGCAGCCTCTACAGCGCGTGTATAATTCGCGGTGAGTTCTGCCTTTACCAATTCATCAAGAGAATCAGCGGACTCGGCAACGAGAACATCTATCGCAGCGAGATCCTTGATCACTCCCGTAAGCTCGGCCTTTATGGCATTATCGCTTGCGACCATTGCGGATTCAAGGGTTGCGCTCGCATCCTTGATCTTCTTATCCATAGCGGCTTCAAGTACCTTGCGCGCGCCCTCGATGGATGCCTCAAGAGCCTCTTTGAGCTCTGCATCAGCCGCTTCTGCCCCATCGGCAACGTTGCTGACAGTCTCTGTAAGAGCTAACTCTGCATTCTTGAGAGCTGTGTTGAACTCTGCAGCCGTAGCCTTAAGTGTAGCTGCGTCTACAGCATCTCCGGCGGCAATAATTGCCTCCAGTCTATCGGTTGCTTCATCAAGATCCTTTTTCGCTGTTGCGGCAGAAGACTTGATCTCGCTCTTTGCATCGTTTAATGCGCCCTCAAGCTTAACATCATTCTCATACATCCGGGTTTCAAGGTCATCGACCTTACAACCTGTGAGAATGAAGCACGAAACGATCAAAAGAGCCGCGAGCAAAACAGACAATACGTTTCTCTTCATAGTTCTTAACTCCTTCATTAATATATGTTTTTGTGACGACCGGAAGTCGTTCGGCAAAACAGTCTCGGTTATCTCCGCATACTGCAATAAGCGACAGCTACAGCTATAACTTTAACTTACTTTGCAGGTTTATTATACTCTACCTGACTAAATTTGTCAATGCTTTTTGAAAAAATTTTTTTACTTACCGAATAATTTGTTCGTTTATATATAACAAATTACGCGGTTCAATTATCCGATAAAAGCCCAAAAGCAGTCATATCCCGCCAAGTGCCGCTATATTTTCTCTTCCTCCATACCCTCACTGTCTTTCCAGTAAGAATCGGTAAAATGAGGCATTACCCGCTCGCTCTCGGGCGGCAACTGCATATAATCGCCGTAAAGATTGGTCATTATCTCGTGATATCCCTTGGGCATTTTAAACCGATGACCCTCAAAATTGCACCACTCGTATCCCTCAAAGCATTCGCGGTGTGCTCTGTCTCCTCTTACGTTGCACGCACTCTCTATGGATCCGGCATATTTTGACTCGGCAAACGGATACTCCGCGTGCAGCTTCTCGGTCTTTTTCAGTATTTTCTCTATCGGCATGAAGATCTTAATAACCTTCATCGCCGTGTATGCAAGCCTGCGCTTGGGTGTATCTCCCTTGTTTATGACAGACAAAAAATAGAGTCTGTAAAGCCTGTCCAGCTTTTTGAACCACCTCTCAAACTCTTTTGGATCGTCAGGCTGTCCGTCGACGGGAAAAACGTCAATGTCCACTCCGAGATAACCGTTTGAAAAATCAATGCCCTTTTCGATCTTTACCGTGCGGTTATCTATGATCTTCGTAAAAGGATGTCTTGATTTGGGGTGATGCGGATGTATGGCTTCAAGCCTCTCGGGCTTTGCATCTCCTGAGAAACATTCTATAAATCTATTATAATCATCCCTCGGCATATATATGTCGATGTCGTCGTCCCACGGAATAAATCCGTTGTGGCGCACCGCACCTATAAGCGTGCCGTAGGCAATAAAATACGTGATGGAGTTTTCATCGCAGAATTTTGCAACATCAAGCAAAATATCCAGCTCTACCCGCTTACATTCCTCCAATGACATCTTTCTCATTTTTTGTCCTCCGAAAATATTTCTAATCTGCCGTATCTCGGTGTTTTTCGCTCTTTTTCATGCTACGCAGCATGATAAGTCCGAATACTGACACCGTTACGAGCACTATTGCATAGCGAATCAGGAAGTGCAGCTCATAAACAAAGGGCATGACTGCCGTGACTGCCGTCAGCACCCCGATCAGGGCGCACAAGGTTTTCATCGGGTAGGCATTTCGCTTGATTATCATCAAAGTAACGAGATAATGGCAAAGTGCCACGATGATATAGCTGACAAGCGTTGTATATGCCGCCGCAACGTAACCGAAGATCGGGATGAATATAAAATTGAGAATTATATTCAGCCCCGTTCCGAGAACGGTTATGGGGAACACCAGCTTGTTTTTCTCGTATATGAATTCGATATTTGAAAAAATGAAGTAGAAGGACGAGAAGAATATTCCGAGTATCAGCACCGGCACCATGGGGAGTACCACCAGATATCTCTCTCCTCCGAGAATGAATATTCCTTCGGGCGCCATCAGCATGAGCAGGATGGAAAAGGCTATTTCCACAAAGATTATCGGCGTGGTCTTTTTGGAAAGTCCGTCGTAGTCCTTTTTTCTTATCAGCTCATAAGCCGTCGGCGTGTACGCGCTGTTGACCGCGTTAAAGATGATCAGCACAAGACCCGAAAAAGTATATGCAAGCGAATAAAATCCGACAGACACGTCTCCTTCCAGCCTTTGGATGATGATCTTGTCCGACGAGGCAAGCAACACCGATGACAGATAGTGCGGTATCAGCGGGATGTTGAACTTTATTGCCTTCTTCCAATAAAAGGTTATGTGTCTGAAGCCGGTCTTGCGAAGCATGGATACATAAAGCACGATAGCCGCGCACAGCGCGGGTATGCACATACCGAGTATTCTTCCGAGTATTCTGTCGCTCTGTAAGATATATGCAAGCGAAACGCTCAACAGGCATTTGGCGACAAACAGAACCACCATAAATACCGAATAACGCCGATAGTTATAAAAATATCTCTGCTTTACGCACCAGAACATAACTATCGCATCCGCCCACACGGTTACTCCGAGGACCGCGATATATATCGGTTTAAGACCGAGAAGCGCGGATACCGGACCTATAAACAGAAATATGAGTGCAAAAAACACTGCCCATATCAGGGTGCTTGCGCCCGAAAGCGAGGAGACGATAAGGTCGGAGTCCTCTTTGTTCTTGGTTATCAGCACTTCAAGCACGCCGTAACAAAGGTTAAAGGTCGATATGATGGAAAGTATCGAGCTCCATGTCAGATACACTCCGTAAACTCCAACCTCTTCTACGGTCAGTATTCTGTTTATGAAGGGCTGTGTCAGAAGAGAGGCGGCGTTGTTTATGACCGTGACCAGAACGAACCATATACTTGCGCGAAATACAACGTCCGACTCTCTGTATTTTTGTAAAAGCTTTTTAATCATTTCCTTAAATTAAAATATCATTCGACTCACACCGCCCAAAAAGGAAGGTAAGGTACAAGTACGTCGTCGATCATCAGCGTATACAAGTGGAAGGCAAAAAGGCCAACGTAGATTATCGATCTCGCCTGAATACGCTGACTTTCTGTTTTCAGTGAGGTGACAAGCGAGGAAAAGATCGGCGAGAGGAAGTTGATAAACACCGCTCCCGCAAGGCGTGAAAATATCGGCATATAAAAGGCGAGTGCCTGAAGCGGTATCGCAAAAAGATATCCGCACTGCATCGAGTTGTCCTCTTTTTTGCCGGATCTTTCGTGCTTGAAAAAGAACATGAGCAAAACGGCGATCAGAAGCATCAGCGCAAACATATTGTTCCACTCAAAGCCGCTGATATAATAATATCTGTCAAGCTTTACAAGTATCGGAAAAATAATACCGTTGTAAAGTGCCGGAGTTAATACGACAAGGGCGATGCTCGCCAGAATAACCGTGACGTACAGCGCCTTATTTGCCTTGAATTTTGCGATGAAGTAGAGCAGGACGGCGATAAGCAGTGACTGATGAAACAATCCCGCCACGAAAACGATCAAGCAATATTTCCAGAATTTACGCTCGACCAGCGCGGGAATCGCAAAAAGGAATACAGCAAGTCCGAGCGACTGCCGCAAAATTCCGAAACTCGTTATAAATCCGCCGAGCGCGATAAATGTCGCAAAGCCGAGTGCGGCATCCTCGCAATAGCGGTCTATGAAAATTGCCACGCTCGTGACGAGAATGGCAGCATACACGACCAGAAAGCCGTGGAACTCAAATCCGAGCTTTGCAACCACCCAGTTCAGAAGAACGTATCCGGATTCCACCCCGTAATCGTGCGCCGAGCCTCCGATGGGCCGAAATCCTCTTATTATCTCGCCAAACGACATCTCCCGATAAGCATTGAAAAATATTTTGTAGTTTTCAAGGTCGACACCGAGCGTATCGGCTCTGAGCGCGAGTATCAGAAACATCTGCAAGGACAAAAGAAATATTATCGGTCTCTTTTTCTTTATGAGCAGGGCGTAGATGGGTATTGAAATGAAATTCAATAAATATATCGCCATAAATTTACAATCCTGATTTTTATTTTTCGGAATATATCTTCAGATAGCTCTCTGCCATGCGCTCGGCACCGAATTTCGATGCCGCTTCAAGAGCCGCACGTCCGTAAGACTCTCGGAGCGCCTCGCTCTCCAAAAGCGAAATGCAGGCTTCCGCTATCTCGTCGGTATCGCACTTGCAAAGCGCCGCGCTCTCGCCGTCCCTCAGCATATCCGGCACTCCGCCCACCGCCGTTGCGACTATGGGAAGCGCCGTGCCCATCGCCTCGATAAGCGTTATCGGCACGCCCTCATAAAGCGAGGGGAGCAGGAATATATCTGCCGAATTGAGATAGGGATAAACGTTGGACTGAAGCCCCTCGAACGTCACGTTCCGCTCAAGTCCGAGCGAGCGCACCAGTTCCTCTGCCGCACCTCGCTCCTCGCCGTCTCCGACGAGACGCAGACGCGCTTTCGGATATTTATCACATACCTTTGCAAAGGCTCGTATCATTCCGACGTGGTTCTTTTGAGCAAAAAATCTTCCCACGTGGAGAAATACGGGACTGTCTCCGAGCGAATAATCGGTCTTTACCGTGCATCCCGAAAGATCAATGCCGTTAAAAACGACCGGGATATTGCACTCACAAATTCCGTAGACGCGCGATATCGATTCCTTGACCGCCGGGCTGAGCGCCACGGGCTTTGCCATTGAGTGCCTGAAAAAATAAGCGTTCAGCTTTTGCGAAAATCCGCCAGCGTCCTTCTCGGCAAGATTGTGCACGGTGTAAATACACTTTTTGAGCTTTGCCGCCTTTGCCGCGGGAGCGACGTACTTTATCGCGTTGAGGTGAACGTGAACAACGTCGGGGCGTTCCGCGGCGAAAAGCTTTTTCAGCTTTTTCTTCATGGAAAGGTCGAGTCCCGGCTTCTTTCCCATAAAGAATATCTTTATGTCTGCAGCCTCTATCCTCTCGGCGATCGGAGAATGAACGTCAAAAAGACTTACCGCACTTACGTCGTGTCCGAGCCGCTTTTGCGCATATAAAAGATTTTCGCACATTATCTCGGCTCCGCCAAACGCAAAGCTCGGTATGACCTGTATGATCTTCATTTCATGCTCCTTTTCGTCCGTGTTTTAAATTTGTTTAAAAATTCCGTTACCCTTTGTATGCTTTGAGCAATCTCTCGCGGTAGACCTCGACGTTGTTTATAACTTTCGCCTTCTCCAGAGTATACTCCGAAAGGCGTGCGCGCAGCTCAGGGTCGGTCGCGATCTCGACTATTCTCCTTGCCAGCTCGTCGTCGTCGTCAGAAAGATATCCGTTTTTATCAACATCGATAAGTGCCCGAAGTCCGTCGACAGGCGTACTCACGATCGGCACGCCGAGTGCCATCGCCTCAAGCGCGCACATCGGAGTTCCTTCCCAGCGCGACACCATCACCATTGAGCTTGAGTCATGGAGTATCTTCAAAGGATTTGAGCAAAATCCGAGAAAATCGATATTCTCCTCAAGTCCGTATTCACGGCAGAGCGCGTGTGTCTCGTCCTCAAGGTCGCCGTTTCCGACCACCGCTACCCTTATTTCGGGCTTCAACGCCTTAATTTTGGCGATAACGCCCATAAGTCTCTGCGGATTTTTCGGGTAAGTAAGTCTTCCGACATACGCGAGATCGTAGGAATAAGAATTCTCGTCCTTTGCCATCTTGGCGTAAAGCGCGTCGATATCTATGATATTCTGCAGGACCTCGCTCTTTTTTTCGAAGCGCTTATGAAAAGCATAGCCGTTATATGCGCTGTCCGACACCCAGAAGATGTGCTTTGCTTTGCGCGCGGCAAGAATATACGCGACGGATTTCAGAGAGACGCCTCTGGAATCGAATGCGTTATTGTGTATATGCGATATGAGCGGTATTTTTTTGCAGGCGAGCGAAGCAACAAAGCTTGCTCTCATATCGTGAGCGTGGATAACGTCGGGTCTTACCTCGGATATGACACGTCGAAGCTCTGCCTTGCTCAGATCGGATATCGGTGCGAAGCTTACTCCCCTTTCGGCGAGAGCCTCGCGTATCTGCCCGTCGGGACTGCAATATATCATCTCCACGTCGGGATCTTCGCGGAACATACCGATTATCTGGCAGACCACGTTCTCCGCTCCCGAAAATCTGTTTGAATACAGCACGTGCAAAACTCTCATTTGAGCACCTCTTTATATATTGCGGCGTACTCTGCGCGCACTCTTTCCTTGGAGTAGAGCTTTGCCTCCTCCGCGTTACGTTCAATTATCGCCTTACAGCCGTCGGGGCTGTTGACGACGAATTCGATAGCCCCGGCGTATTCCTCGGGCGAGGTGGGCGAGCAGAGCAGGTCGTCGTTACCGATCAGCTCGCGTATTCCTCTCGTTCGCGTACCTATACAGGGCAATCCGAGATCCATCGCCTCAAGCAAGGCTCTCGGCACGCCCTCTCTGAAAGACGGCATGGCAAAAATGTCGCATGCGAGCATTATCTGCTTCATATCCGTGCGAAAACCGAGGAAAAGCACGCGATCCGCGACCCCGAGCCGCTCGGCAAGAGCTCGCAGCCCTGCTTCTTCCTCACCCTCTCCGCATACGACGTAATAAAGGTTCTTATTTTCAACCAGAGGAAGTGCCTCTATGACCACTCTGTTGTTCTTGTTCTTATTGAGTATTCCCGCCGAAACGACTGCAACCGCGTCCGACGGCAGACCGATGCTCGCGCGCACTGCCTCTCTGTCGCACTCGCGCGACTGTCCGACTTCAACGCCCGCGCCGTGTATCATATAGAGCTTTCCGCCCTTTCTGAGCTTCATTTTTTGCGCTGCGCGATAGTCCTCGTCGTTGATGGTGATCAAAGCGTCGGTCCAGCGCGACATGATATGCTCCTGAAGCTTGTAGACGGTTCGGTTGATAAGCGGAGCTCCCTTGAAAAACAGAAATCCGTGCGCCGCGTATATAACGATGGGAGTCTTCATCTTTCTCGCCGCCATTCGCGCAAGCATTCCCCCTATCGGCGTGCTCGACTGCACGACATCGTACCCGCCCTCGCGCAGTATATTAAGAAGATCCTTGTATGCGCGGCGATTGTTTTTGTTGAAGGGACTGCTCTTTATGTCTATGTGTCGGGTCTCGACGGGGATCGCTTGGGTCCGGTCGCCCACAAAGGACGAAAAATCCGCCGCCCAGACTACCTCATGTCCTGCTTCGAGCAAAGGCTCTATTTCATTCTGAAAACCCAAATTATAGGTCTTTACCTTGTTGGATACCAGAAGGATCTTCATTTTATACTCCCTAAATTTTCTTATTTATATATTCTTTACCGAACACGGCAGTTATACACTCAAGCGTGGCATTTCCGCCGTATTCCATATGCTCGTCCTTGAATTTTTTGGTCTTTGCGCACTCCTCTGCTTCATCGTATGTCAGAATATGCTTGAGAAGCTCATCATCGGTACGGATAACTCCGTTCGGAATGACCTGCTCCATATCAAAATAAAATCCTCGCACCGCCTTGTATTCCTCGTAATCATATCCGAAGCAGGCGAGCGGCTTTTCAAGTATCGAATAGTCGAGAAGCGTCGAGGAATAGTCTGACACCAACATATCTGCGGCTATCATAAGGTCATTTATGCGCGGATATTCGGTGCAATTCATGACGAAATCGTCAAACTCAACGTTCATCAGCTTTGTCGTGTAAGGATGTGTTCTGAGCAGAACTACCCACTCGTCGCCCAAGGTCTGTTTCCATTTTTTCCAATCTATCGGGGGGGCAAGCTTGTGGCTCGCTCCACCGTCTGTGCTGTCGCGCCATGTCGGAGCGTAAAGCAGAACTCGCTTGCCATCGGGTATTCCAAGCTGCTCTCTCATCTGCTTGCGCGTCGAGTCGGTAGCCGCATAGAGCGCATCGTTTCGCGGATAACCCGTCGCCAACAGCGACTCGGGACGAAGATTGAAGTCCCTGATAAGGAATTCCCTCTCGTATTCGCCGTTCAGACAGAAATAATTGACATGCTCAAAGTGGAAATCCTTGCGCTTGCTCACCGCGTTACCAACGAAGTTTATGCTTGCGCCGTGCCAGGTGTTGAGATATATCGTCTTTTTCTTTTTGAAGTGCAGACCGCGCTCAATATTGACGCAGGATATCCAATATTTCGCCCGGAGCGCCGTGATAAAATACTTAGGCGTGTCAAGCTCTACCTTCTCCGCGCCCTCTATATCGAATTTTTCAGGCTCCCTTAACGCCCATACCACGCGATAATCCTCAAGCATTCCGAGCTCGACCATCTTTTCGTATATCGTCCTCGGACTGTCGTTGTATTTAAACCCGTGTCCGTTCATCAGCACGAGCTTGTCGTCGGTGCGTATGAAAAGTCCGAGCAGCTTGAAGAACGCACCCATGACTACACGGTAGACCGTTTGAACCGCTACATTATGCTTGAGCAGGTGCTCGAGCCATCTTTTGAATTTTCTCATAATATCCCTCCTTAAGAGTCGGTCGAGCGCATAACGCTCTCTTTTAAGTCAACAGTGGCATACTCGTATCCCAGATCCTCGCAATTCTCATATACCAAGCTGCCGAATGCCTTTTTTGCCATTCCGACAAACGGCATGACGATCCTGACGCAAAGCCCGAGCAGTCTGCTTCTTCGGCACTTTTTGCCGAGCTTTTCCGCTATCCAGAGCGCCATCTCGGTCGTGTTCATATACTCGCGATTCTGCGGGAAATACAGCCCGTCAAGCTCGCGATCGATGCATATCTTCACGAAACGCGAGAGATTGTCGATATATATCATACTGCGCCGATTGTTTACCCTCGGAAAAAGCGGAAGCTTGCGAACGAGCCTTATCACCGTCCCGAAGTTCCCGAGACACCCTTTTCCGTAGACCATCGGAGGACGAAGTATACAGACCTTAAAGCCGTCATCAGCCAGTTCTGCCATTCCCTCTTCCGCCTCGAGCTTCGAGCGTCCGTAGTTGCTCTTGGGAGAGGGTACGGTATCCCTCGTAATAACTCCGCTCTCCATACCGTAAACGCTCATCGAGCTTAGGAATATGAACTGAGATACACCGCTCTCCTTTGCCTTTTTCGCCGTTTCGATTGCAAGATCTCGATTGACCTCGTAATAAAGATGGGCGTTGTCCTTGGTTTCCTTGCGGTGCGCTATGCCCGCAACGTGAAATACCGTGTCATAGCCCGAAAAATCGAACTCTATCCATGCAGGCGACTGCATATCGACAGTATCGATCACATATTCGTCCGAAAAGTCCTTCATGAAGCTCTCAAACGACCTGCCGATATAACTTCCGCTGCCGGTTATCAATATTTTTTTCATTATCTTTATTCCTTGTTCTCCACGCTTTGTGCATCGGAGCCGTTCTGTTCTTTTTTCTGCTTTTCAAGCTCTCCCGTACCGCCCTCGACTACACCGTCCGACTTGAGCACCGACTTTATCGTTCCGAAAAAGCACCTGCAGTCAAAAGCGAAGCTCATTTTATCGACGTACTCTCCGTCAAGCTTTGCCTTCACGGGTATTTCAAGCTCGTCCCTGCCGTTGATCTGCGCCCAGCCCGTCAGTCCGGGCTTTACGTCATTGGCACCGTATTTGTCGCGCTCTTCAATCAGGTCATACTGATTCCAAAGCGCAGGGCGAGGCCCTATTATACTCATACTGCCGCCGAAAATATTGAAAAGCTGAGGGAGCTCGTCAAGGCTGGTCTTGCGCAAAAATCCGCCGACCTTGGTGATCCAACGTTTAGGATCGTTGAGCTCGTGAGTCGGCGCATCGTGCGGCGTATCGGTCCGCATGGTTCTGAACTTGAGTATGTTGAAATGCTTCTTATGTATGCCGACTCTCTTCTGTTTGAAGAATACAGGGCCCTTGCTGTCGATCTTGATGGCTATGGCTATTATAAGCATCGGCAAAGAAAGAAAAACTATTCCCCAAAAGGATAATACGAGATCAATAAGACGTTTTAAAAATTTTTTATACATTTTATTACTCCGTAATTATAACACAAATAATGTTTTGAGGACACAAATATCCTATTTTACAATATATTATTATAATTATATCACTCTGCACTGAAAAAGTCAATAACAAAAAGAATATCGGCAGAAGTTAGTTTTTTACAGTTCTGACAATCGGTATTCACGCTTTAAGGATATCTCTTGACAAAATATACCGACGATGCTATAATGGATGTATGAAAGATCTTATCAAACACATCAAAAACAACAAAATACGTCTTGACGGCAAAATCGTGGCGATCAGCGGTTCCACCGGCGGCATCGGGCGCGAGCTCTGCTTTTACCTGGCAAATATGGGGGCGACCCTGCTTATGCTCGACCGTAACGCGAAAAAATCAAACGCTCTGATAAGCGAGCTTGCCGAGAGATCTCCGGCGCTTCGCGCACAGCATATAACGCTCGATCTTGAGGATACCGAAAACTTAAAGACCGTCGCCGACGAGCTTTTGAGAATAGGAATCGACTATCTTATTCTCAACGCCGGAGCATACAGCATCCCAAGACACAAGTGCAGCAGCGGATACGACAACGTTTTTCAGATAAATTTCGTCGCACCGTATTACCTTGCGCGAAGACTTTTGCCATCTGTCAAAGCGCGTGGCGGACGAGTGATCGCCGTCGGCAGTATCGCTCACAATTATTCTCACATCGACCCGAACGACGTTGATTTTTCTTCTCGCAAAAAAGCAAGCCTTGTCTACGGTAACGCAAAAAGACATCTTATGTTCTCGTTTTACGCACTCGACAGCGACGCAGTCGCCATAACTCACCCGGGCATCACCCGGACCAACATTACCGCACACTATCCGCGCCTTGTATATGCGTTGATAAAATATCCCATGCGTATTATTTTTATGAGACCAAAAAAGGCGTGCTTGTCCATCCTTTGCGGCATTTTTAACCCGTGCAGGGAAAACGAATGGATAGGGCCCCGAATTTTCAATATATGGGGCATGCCCCGCAAGAGCGCTCTTAATACCTGCCACGAGGAAGAAGCGGCAGTGATACGCGAGCGCGCCGACAAAATATACTCCGAATTGCACTGAATTTTTGGTTAAAAACATATTGCCCAAATAAAATGAAAAAATTTTTAAAAAAAGACTTGCAAAAATTTGAAGTATATGATATAATATTCGGGTACATGTAGGGGTATAGTTCAGTCGGTAGAACACCAGTCTCCAAAACTGGGTGTCGTGGGTTCAAGTCCTTCTGCCCCTGCCAAGAAAAAAGCAGATTGCGTAAGCAATCTGCTTTTTTCAGTTAAATCCGCCGCTGGCGGAAGAAATCCACCTTTGGTGGATGAAATCTCTTCGCGATGAAATCCCGCTTTGCGGGGAGATGGGAGGCGGATTTGATTTCATCTGAGGCAGTACGCCGAAGATTTCATCCGAACAAAGTGAGGATTTCATCGTGGCAACGCCACGATTTCATTGACTATTTTTGATTTTGTGATATAATGATATTCGAAAGAGGTGATGACTATGGCAGAAAACAAGCTCGCAGATATGTCAACCGAATTTGCGGTTGAGATTTTGAATTTGACCGACGGCATCAAAGGACATTATTCTTTGGCAAATCAACTTGAGAGAAGCGGCACAAGTATCGGTGCAAATATCCGAGAGGCAAAGTATGCTCACAGCAAGGCAGATTTTGTTGCCAAATTACAAATATCCCTAAAAGAATGTTACGAAACGGAATATTGGATTGAGATTGCGCAAAAAGCAAATATCATTTCAGACGAGATTTCAAAAAGTGTTCTTCACAATTGCGGTTCAATCCGCAGAATGCTCATCGCCTCCATCAACACGGCGAAGGAGAACAATTAAGAGCATCCCCATTTTTTCATTTGATTTTTCGAATTTCCATAGATCCATTTTCGATATTTTTTCGAGTCGAAGGATTCGAACTACCGAAAACGCACTTTTTTTAGAATTTCATAATGAATGCAAGCGACCGGAAAGACTTGAACCCGCGACAGGGTTTCCAATTCTTCCGTTTTTTTGCGTTAGACACAAATTGTTTACAAATAGTAGATTACAAAACAAATCCATCTCTTCTCCAAGAGGATTCGAACCCGCGAAAAGCAGAAATTGGTATTTTTCGGAATCGATCCATAGTGGACTCAAGCCGGCGAATCGCAAAAATTGACCTACTGAAGCCAAAGAAATAGCCACGGCAATAAAACCGTGACAGATTCAATTTGATTACAACTCCCCGACAAATTGGAATTTGTGATACTTTTCACATTTTATCTGCTTGTCTGTAAAAATTCCTCTACTGTTGCGTCCGTAACCCATTTACCAAATGCCTGTGATTCCTTTGATGGGATATAACCCAAATTTCTGTATCCCAGCTTCACTAATAATCCCATACTCGCTTGATTCTTTGGGTCGGTAAAGGAAATAAATTCCCAATCAATAAATTTCTCGTGAAGAGAATCAATCAAAACCGAAAGAGCTTCAAAAGCGTATCCTTGTCTATGATATTTGTATGAAAATGTATATCCCAAAGAAAATGTATTTTCATTTGGCGTTACCACTATTTCACCAATCATTTCATTTGTTTCTTTTAAAGCAACCGCAATCATAAAAGGGGTTTCCAACGAGATTGTGTCACCTTTTCTGCGTTGAACTAAATCTTCAATTTCCTCGTATGTTTTGGTTTGTCCTCTTTGATAACGAGAACATGTTTCATTATTTCTATAATCAAACATCACATCTACATCTTCAGGTATTACATTTCGCAAACGCAATCGTTCTGTTTCAAAAAAATTCATTCTTATAGCCTCCCGTGATTACAAATTCGTATTCCTTTCCCTACAAATTC
>CAYQEY010000027.1:0-21348 GCA_964416635.1 uncultured Lachnospiraceae bacterium
TTTGTCATAAAAATATGCACCTCCAAAAGTGTCTAACTTTTGGGGTGCATATCAATCACGGTTCGCGGACTTTTTTATGTGCTTTACGGTTTTACTTTTTAACGCCGTTCGGCTTGAAATACTGATAAAGCGAGCATGGGATCATTCCGTTGTACAACTTTCTCACTTTGTCTGCACGTCTGCCGTAAATATATTGGAAATTCTCTGCCGATGTCAGCACATATATCTGCCACGGCGAAAGTTTTGAAAACGCATCGCCCATCTCGCGATAAAGCCGCTCTACCTCTCTCTGTGACATCAGTCTTTCTCCGTACGGAGGGTTGCAGACTACAGTGCCTCTGCGATCAAGCTTTTGTATCTTTCTCGCATCCGCAACAAAAAATTTTATTCGGTCATCCACTCCCGCGCGTTCAGCGTTTTGCTTTGCAATCTCAAGCACATCAGGGTCGATATCCGATGCATAGGCTTCAAATCCACTGTCCTGATCAATATCCGAAAAAGCCCTTGAGCGCTCTTCCTTTGCTATTTTACCGTCCGAAAGTATCTCAAACTCCTCACATGCAAAATGGCGTGAAATTCCGGGAGCTGTATTCGTCATCATCAAAGCTGCCTCAATCGCAATCGTTCCGGAGCCGCAAAAAGGGTCCCAAAGCAGTACATCCTCGCGCGGACGTGCGATGGCGGCAAGAGCCGCCGCAAGCGTTTCACGCAAAGGTGCAGCCCCTGCTTCCGTGCGGTACCCGCGCTTGTGAAGTGCCACACCCGTAGTGTCTATCATAAGAGTTGCTGTATTTTTAAATATAAAAAACTCTATTTGATATTTTGTTCCCTCTTCGGAAAACCATTTGATGTTATAAAGTCCCGACAATCGGTTTACGACCGCTTTTTTTACGATGCTTTGACAATCGGGTACAGAAAACAAAGTGCTTCGAATAGCGTGTCCCTTAACGGGGAAAGCATCGTTTCTGCAGATAAAAGTTTCCCAAGGAAGTGCGGCAGTTCCCTCGTATAGCTCCTCAAAGCTCTCCGCCCTGAATGAGCCAAGCTTGATAAATACACGCTCTGCGAAACGAAGTCGCAGATTGCTCACAAAAACGGCACGCTCATCTCCTTCATATGTGATCCTGCCATCCATTGTTTCCGTTCTTTTATATCCGAGAGAATCTATCTCTTCTCCGAGAAGCTTTTCAAGTCCGAAAAGGCAGGTCGCAACAAGTTCAAGTTTCATATATTCTTCACCTTCAGCAAATTTTTGGGCATGTAATTATACCATATTAACATCCGGTTGTCAAGATGTTGCTCCGTTATTGCTTAACCTCACGCATTATTGCTCAACCTCACTGCGTCACGCTCTGCCCCGTTCTCCATTTCCAATAATCGAAGTGAGCACGGCAGTAGCGGTTGAATTGCCGTGTGCCGTAGCTTATACCGCCGTACTCGCCTTCTGCAAAAATATTATTAAAATACGGCAGATTCGGCGAGGTTTCGGGCAAAACATCATTTGGAAGATCGCGAACCACATACTGTGCATCGCTGACGTATATCTGAATAGGAAAGCTTCGCTCTACCGAGATCAGAGCAACGTAGTCAATATCCGCTGAATAACAGCCGTTTGCGGCTATGCCGCCTTCAAGCGTGTCGTATGGCACAAGAGTGTGGCAATCACATTCTTCCGTGGGCTCAGTGCCCAATACAAAATATCCTGTCTCGCTCCGATCGCCTCTCGGGTCTTTTCGGCAAGCATCTGTAATAAGCTTGCCCGAATCCTTGCAATACTCAAAGCTTTGTATACGTTCAGACGTGTTGAACTTCTTTACACTTCCCGACGACAAATATTTTTGATGGAGCAAGGTCATCACATCATCCCATACTTTAACACAAATATTTCCCGCCCCCGTGTCGAGCCTCCTGGGATATTCATATCCATACCACACTCCTCCGACATAATACGGAGTATAGCCTATATACCATTTGTCATAATTGCTTTGAGTGGTTCCGGTTTTCCCGGCACATTCAAGCTTTTCATCAAGCGTTACTGCGGTAGCCGTTCCGCTTTTTACGACGTTCTGCAACATATAGGTCATTATTACCGAATTTTCCTCGCTTATGACCGCCTCGCCGTGATATCGGTTTTCAAGCAATATATTTCCGAGCCCGTCGGTCACCTTGTAATAGCTTCGGCTTGTGCTGTATATTCCTTTGTTTGCGAATATTGAGTACGCCGCTGTTATCTCCCTCACACTTACTCCGTAATTGAACTGACCCAACGCAAGTGCCGCATAATCAACGTCGCTTATAACTCTTCCGTCATCAAGCTTCCTGCTTTCAACAAGGCTTTTCATACCGACCTTATTATAAAGGAAATCAAAGGATCTTCTGAGTCCTATGTCTTCAAGCACCTTGACCGTAACCGTATTTACCGAATGCTCAATTGCATAATTCACATTAGTAAGGCCCCTGTACACACCGTTTGCATTTTTAGGCCATGCCACGGGATCGGAAGAGTTTCCGAAATTAACCGGGATATCGTCATAAACACTTGACCAAGTGATGATTCCTTCCTGCAGCGCAGGTGCATATACCGAAAGAGGTTTGATAACAGACCCTGCCGGGCGAACCGTGCCCGTTGCAAAATTCTGCAGACGATTGGCGTTTTTGTTGCCTACAGCACCCGCGACTCCGAGAATATCTCCGCTGTATGGGTCAATTATTATCATCGCCGACTGTGGCGCATCAGTTGCATCTTCGATTCCGAAATTTTTCGGATCCGAATAATATTTCTCGAGTATCTTCTGAACCTCGTAATCCATGGCGGTATATATTTTCAATCCGCCGCGGTATATCATCATATTTGCCATGGAGCGTGTATAATCGTATTCGTTCATGAGAGCGGATATAACATCCTCTATAACCATGTCCACATACCAGAGATTGACGTTTCCTGTGTTGTTGTCCTTGTTAAGAACAATCGTTTGGGAAATTGCTTCGGTATACTGACTTTCATTTATATATTCCTGTTCGTACATTTGCCGAAGTATCAGAAGCGCTCTCTGTCTGTTGTTTTCCGGGTTACGCACCGGATCGTAGTAGGACGGATTATTCGTTATTGCCGCTATACTTGCACATTCGAGCAAGCTGAGCTCTCCTACATCCTTCGAAAAATAATATTCAGCCGCTGCACCTACTCCGTAGCATCCGTTTGAAAGATTTATTATATTCAAATAGTTTTCGATTATTTCACCCTTACTCATCTTGGTCTCAAGGTCAAGAGCCCAAAATATCTCCTGCACTTTTCTTTCAAGTGAATACTCATCACGCTCGGTAATGTTCTTTATGAGCTGTTGCGTAATAGTAGAGCCGCCAAACTCATCGTCAAATCTGAATATATAATTCACCGCGGCTCCGGCAGTCCTTTTCCAATCGACCCCATTGTGTTCAAAGAATCTTTTGTCCTCTATACTGACAAAAGCATCGATAAGCTTTTGAGGGATCTCCTCGTAATCCAGAGGCTTGCTTCTATATCCTCCGAAGAGTTCCTGACCTTCAAGCTCTGTTGCGATACCTGCCTCGCGGTCGCTTTCGGTTTTATAATAATAGATCTTTGATGCGGTATTACTGTTCAATACTTCAAAAACAGATTCATCTATCTGTCTTTCGGTAATTGAAGCGACGTAAATGCCGAAAGCAATTCCCACAACCAATGCAGTCAGTATCAAGCAAAGAAAGGTAATAAGAACGATATTTGATATCCTTCTCCAAAAACTTCTTTTTTTCATACAAAAAACTCCGATATATTACATATTTTCAAGATTATTCTTCCTCAAAATATGAAATGTAATCGGAGTTTTTTAATTTTTCGTCAAAAGCTTTACTTCAAAACTACGTTTTCTTTTCCTATCAACGAAATGAGCTCGTTATATATATACTCGCTGAGAGCTATCCCACGCTCATACGTGATGTACTTTGTTGCGGAACTGTCAAAAAACATTACCTTCGTAGTACCCTCAAAAATATTAACGATATTTCTCGCCTTCAAATACTCACGTGAATTAAGATCCGGAACGCGAAGATAGAGCGTTTTGGCTCCGGCACCCGGAGCTTGCGGTCTTGAAGGCGGAGCATTTATTTTTTCGGTCTGCTTATTAATATTTGATCCATCAGTTATATTTGAAGCTGTTATCTCGTAATCGGAATTTTCAATAAGCTCAAATATCCGTTCAACAATTATTTTTGGGTCTTCATCCTCACGCAAAGAAACATTTCCCTCTATGCAAAGAGCGCGATCCTCTCGGATCCTTGAAGAATTCTTGTCAAATTGAGTCGGAAAGGCAATACATTCGATCTCACCGTATTTATCTTCAAGCGAGAAAAATGCCATTTTATCATTCTTGCGGGTGGTCTTTACCGTAACAGAAGTAACTATTCCTACAATGCGCACGCTCTCTTTTTCGGTCAGCGAATCGGCATCGAGAAGCTCTGAGATCTTCCTTGTGTCCAATGAGTCAATATGCTTGGCATAGCCATCAAGTAAATTGCCCGAAAAGCACATTCCCGCGATCTCTTTTTCCATCTTCAGCTTTTCTCTTGCACTGACCTCGGGAATCGTAGGATACTTGAAACTCGGAGTGATAACGGTACTTTCCGAAACCATTGAAAACATATCGAGCTGACCCGAAAGATTGTTTCGGTTTTTTTGCTGTTCGGTATCCATAAGGATCTCATAGGAAGCAAGTAAGCGGCTTCTGTATACTCCGAGGTTGTCAAACGCACCTACCTTTATAAGCGATTCTACCATGCGCTTATTCATATCGTATTTCGACATTCTTGAAATAAAGCTCTCGAAATCCTTAAACCTTCCGCCTGCCTCACGCTCACGCAGTATGTTCTCGATAAACTGCTGACCGACGTTTTTTAGCGCCAACAGACCAAACAAAATATTCTCTCCGTTAGGATAAAAAAGCATACGGCTCTCATTTATATCCGGGGCAAGGACCTTTATACGGTATTTTGAACATTCACCTATATACTCCGCAAGCTTAGACATATTTCCGAGTACCGACGTTATCAACGCCGCCATGTATTCGCAGGGATAGTGCGCTTTAAGATAAGCGGTTCGATAGGATATCAGGGCATATGCGGCGGCGTGACTCTTGTTGAAGGCATAATTTGCAAAGGATGCCATGTCATCAAAGAGCTTCTCGGCAATTTCCCGTTCCACTCCGTTTTTCACAGCTCCATTCAAAAAATTATCTTTCTCGGATTTAAGCACATTACCTTTTTTCTTCGATATCGAGCGGCGAACCACGTCAGCGTGTCCGTAGGTGTATCCCGCAATAACGCGGAATATACTCATTACCTGCTCCTGATATACAATGCAACCGTACGTAGAGCTGAGTATCGGCTCGAGAAGCGGATGTGCGTATTCCACCTTAGCCGAATTATGCCTTGCTTCTATATATTGAGGTATGGAATCCATCGGACCCGGACGGTACAGTGCGATTGCGGCTATTATATCCTCAAATCTGTCCGGCGCAAGCTCTGAAAGCATCTGCCTCATTCCGCCCGATTCAAGCTGAAATACACCCAAAGTATTTCCGTCTGAAATAAGCTCATATGCCTTTCTGTCATCAAGCGGTATTGACTCCGGATCAAAGTTCGGTACTCTTTCGCGTATCGACTTACAGGTATCGTCTATGATCGTCAGATACCTGAGTGCAAGAAAGTCAAATTTCAAAAGACCGAGCATTGCAACCGTATCCATATCAAACTGCGTAACTACAGCTCCGTTACTCGTTGCAAGCGGAAGATATTCGGTTATCGGTTTATCGCTGACAACTATTCCCGCCGCATGTATGGTAACGTTTCTCGGCATACCTTCAAGCTCGCGTGCCGTATCCACAAGCTTTTTCAGCTGAGGCGAGCTATCATAAATACTTTTCAGCTCCGGCAGAACCAACGCCTCATCAAGCGTGATACTTGGATCTCTCGGAATGGCTTTTGCCACAGTATCAACGTCAGAATATGACATTCCCATAACTCTTCCGACATCGCGTACAGCCGCCCTCGCACCGAGCGTACCGAAAGCTATTATCTGCGAAACATGATCCTCTCCGTATTTGTCGAACATATAGCGTATAACTTCATCGCGCCTGTTATAGCAGAAATCGACATCGATATCGGGCATACTTACGCGCTCGGGATTGAGAAAGCGTTCAAAAAGAAGGTCAAATCTTATTGGGTCTATATCGGTAATACCAACGAGATACGCAACCAAACTTCCCGCTCCCGAGCCTCTGCCGGGACCAACGGGAATATTGTTCCTGTGTGCAAAATTCACATAATCCCACACTATCAGAAAATAGTCCGAATATCCCATATTTTCTATGACGCCAAGCTCATATTCTATCCTGTCAATGTATACATTTTCATCGTTTTGGTAAACTATGGTCTTGTCATCAACTCTTCTCTTAAGCCCCGAAAAGGTGATATCGCGCAAATACCTTGCGGCATTTACCCCTGCGGGAGTTGGGTATTTGGGCAACTTATAGGTATCAAAATCGAATTCAAGATTACAGCGTTCGGCTATCTTGACGGTATTTTCCATAGCACCGCTGTATTTACCGAAGAGCATTCGCATCTCATCGGTGTTCTTATAGTAAAATTCATCTGTCTCAAACCCGATCGGTCTTCCGTCCAGTATAGAACTGTTAGTCTGTATGCACATAAGCACTGCCTGAGTCTGCGCATTTTCGCGCCGCAGATAATGGCAATCATTCGTTGCCACAAGCGGAAGATCACACTCCTCTGCAAGGCGTACGAGCTCAGGCAATATCTGATGCTGATCCTGAAGTCCGTGATCCTGAAGCTCTATATAAAAATTATCCTTTCCGAATATATCGGATAATTCCTTCGCGGCACGTACAGCCTCGTTATATTCTCCCTTAAGCAAGAGAGAAGGAACGCGCCCTGCAAGGCAGGCGGAGAGTGCGATAAGTCCCTCTGAATGATCCCGCAAAAGCTCCATATCTATTCTCGGTTTCGAATAAAATCCCTCTGTAAAGCCTTTGGATACCATATACATAAGGTTCTTATATCCCATTTGGTTTTCGCAAAGCAAAACGAGATGGTTGTATTTTGAGGAATCCCGGCTGACTCCGCGCTCGAAACGCGATCCCGTGGCAACGTAGACCTCGCAACCGATAATCGGCTTTATCCCATGCTTTTTACATTCATTATAAAAAGCTATGACTCCGTACATAACTCCATGGTCTGTGATGGCAACTGCCGTGTGTCCGCATTCTGCCGCTCGGGCGGGGATGTCCTTTATACGGCAGGCACCATCGAGCAAGCTGTATTCACTATGCAAATGTAAATGAACAAAATCGGACATTCCTTACCTCCATCAAAGTTTAATCTCCGTCCTCAAAATCCTTGTTTTCACCACGGGTATCATCACGCCTGAAGCTGATGAAAAGTCCTGCTCCTATAGCACCCATAATCAAAATAACACCTATAGCTATCGCGATCTGCGCCCAGTGCTGTATGTCTTCCTCTTCGTTTTCCTGATGACGTATTTTATCACGCTCACTTGAGATCAAAGTGTCAAGCTCATCCGAATCGTATGTAGCACTCAGACCGCACAGGTCGTACAAGCACAGGCTGTACGCACCGTCAGTTCCGTCAATACACCGAACCGAAATACGGATATAATCCACCATATTCATTTCAACATACTTGGAAATATCCGTAAACATCTCGGTTACCTCTTTGGACTTTGCGATGCAAGCGGACTCTATACTGTTTTCCCCATTGCCGACGACAAGCTTGACCTCGTAAAGTGCCGAATCGCTTGCACCGTTGATGTGAAACCTGAGTTTGAGATATGGCGTATGTATCATATTCTCGGAATACTCCGAAATGTATAACAGCTCACCCGCATTGTAAATGCCCGAGGTATCAAAATCCGCTCTCAGCACTTTTTTCATCGCATCGGTATAATCGACCTTAACGCTCATACATCTTGAACCCTGATACCAATTCTCTATGATGCTCGATTGAGAAAAATCAAAGTATGTAAACTCACCCATAAACATACTTTTATCCTCAACTCTTGCAGCAGAATAGCAATGCTTTTGCACGGTGCTTGGCACTTCGGATACGCCGAATACATCTGCCCACGATTCTTTTCCGAAAATGGCGAGCAAGCTGTTAGTCAGCGTCAAGCCCTCATATGTGTCAACATATTTCATAATATGCAAAATATCCTGCGAATTGGGGTTGGCATCCTCGCCCGACAGGTCTACCACAAAAGCGGATACCGAGCTGTCCATGAGCAAAGCATAATATGAATATATGTATGCCGCAGTCAAAGAATTACCTCGCAGGGAGGTTTCGGGACTCCATATAAACATATATCCGTTCGGGGCACTGCGATATTCATTTCTCAGTGTCAAGATATACTCTGAAAAGTTCTGATGTGCGCCTGCGTAAAAAAGTCCATCGGGGTTCTCAAAGCTGAGGTCTACTGTATCTTTAGAGCCAAGCTCGGTAATATTCATAGGAGTTTCCGTAACGTCTATGAGAAAAGAACAGTTTATTCCGGCATAAAAACGGTTATCAAAGTTACGCAAGAGCTCCTCTACAAAGGATTTGCAGTAATTGTTTTCTTCTTCAACACCACAGTCTTTGACGAACCCATCAGCCGTAAGCGGTATAACGATATCCAAATCTGCGTTTAGCGTTCTCGCCGCGTTGGCTACCACGACGGTATAAATTCCGCACTTGTCCGCATATTCCTCCAAAGATGAAGAATTTGAATAGTTATATATATCGGGAGTGTCCCAACCTTTACCCAATATCATACCGTCGATCTCACCGAAGCTGCCTCCATTATATCTCTGTGCAAGAAACGAGGCGAGCGCGTGTATTTTTACGATGTTGGTTTGATCATAAAGATCGGGCAACAGGTATTTTGCCGAAGCGGAATTTGTCCCTTCCCTGTCTGCCGTATCCTGAGGATAAAGCAATCTCAAATAGATCTTTGAACCCGAGGCACTCATGGACCTGACGGCAATATCAAGTTTTTCTACCTCACCGTCGTTGAAAAAATACTGTTTTTCATCGACGAAGAAAAATGTACTTGTAGACGTATCGGAAAACAACAAATTGATATCGACGGGAACAACAGAGGTCCCGGCATCTACTTCTGTAGAAAATGATGAAAACTCACGCTGCAGACCCTTGTAATGGTGTTTATCGGACGAAAATTCATATGTAGCCGAAACCTCCGGATACTGCGCTTCGGTTGTGAGTATAAATTCGTCATCGGGTGAGCGCAGAAACAACGCATAGCGAGAATACCTGTCTGTTACGCTGTCTGTCCTGAAAGTAAATTCGAATTTGATGGAAACCATAGCCTCAGCAAGAGAAACAGCATCCGGAGATTCTATCACATCATACTCGGACTTTCCTGCGGGTATGGAATAAACGCAGAGCATCCAATCGCTGTAATCGGCAAAAATGTCGTTGTTCATGGTTCCGCTGACTTTTACGCGCTTACTATCGGTATCATAAACGCAGGTATACGTAAGAGCTTTGTTAAAGATATCTTCTTTTATATTCGTCGTATCTTCGATATCTTCTTCGCTGTCGACAGCATATACAGGCAAAGAGAAATTCAAAAAAAGCATCGCCGATATAAGCAACAAACATATATGTTTTTTCATTTTATTTCTCCTTTCCGTTGTGATTTACAAATACATTATACCACAAACGCCGCACAATTGGAAGACTCTTTTTTAATTTTCTCATATTCTCTGATAAATAGGTACAGAGAGTAAACATAAAATAAAAATCCACCCGCAGTGGTTTTCATTAAACAAAAAGCAAAAAGCAACAAAGCACCGCGAATCGACAAGAGTTCGCGGTGCTTTGTTGTATTTTTACGCGGTGTAATACTGTGCCTGTGCGTGCCACAGCTCGTAATATTTTCCGTTTTCATCGGCAACAAGATCTTCGTGTGTTCCCTGCTGAATGACCGAACCTTCATGAAACACGACTATTTCGTCGCAGAATTTGCAAGAGGAGAGACGGTGTGAAATATAAATGGCGGTTTTGTCTCCTGCGATCTCATCAAACTTGCTGTAAATATCCGCTTCCGCAACCGGGTCAAGAGCGGCAGTCGGCTCGTCAAGTATGATAAAGGGAGCATCTTTGTACAATGCTCTGGCAATGGCTATCTTCTGTGCTTCACCGCCCGACACTTCAACGCCGTCTTTAGTGTAATCCTCGTAAAGATAGGTGTCAATGCCATCCTTCATTTTGCCGAGTCTGTCGGCAAATCCTGCTTTGCTAAGGCAATCCACAACTCGTTCACTATCGTAATCAACAGACGACGCGACATTCTCTCCGAGTTTCAAGCTGAAAAGCTTGAAGTCTTGAAATACTACCGAAAATATATTCATATATTCTGCATAGTTGTACTTGCGAATATCAATTCCGTTGAGGAGTATTTCTCCCTCTGTGGGATCATACAACCGGCACAGTAATTTGATAAATGTTGTCTTACCGCTGCCATTCATCCCCACAACCGCCAAACGCTTGCCCACCTCAAATTTCATGTTCACATTTCGAAGCGCCCAGATCTCGCTACCCGGATATTTGAAAGAGACATTTCGAAACTCGATCTGATATTGGCGGTCACGGCGTTTTTCAACGGTAAGACTTCCCTGATACATATTGTTGGGAATGTCAAGATATTCAAAGGTCAGTTCAAGGAACGGTGTGTTGTTGCACATAAGCCCGATATTGGATACAAGACTTGACATACCGCCCGACACCTTGGTGATGGATGCAACATACTGTGTTACCGAGCCAAGGCCAAATGCGCCCGCCAATGCTTTCAAGCACACGAATGCATAAACAACACCCGTGAAGATCACGGAAACTGCGGCGCCTGCTGCGGCGTATAGCCCAATGGGACCGCGAGCGAGGTGAGCAAACATACCGTTAGAGCCGAAGGTATCCTCTTTGTTGCAGTTATATCTGTCGCAAATCTTATCTTGACGGTACATTCTCACATCGGTCGCAACATCGCTGTAATATCCAAGCCAACCGAAAAAACCAATCAATCGGTTTCCGAGATTGTGAGTATCCGAGTGCTTTGCATAATAACTTCCCGCTTTGTTGTTAAGCATCGGAGCAATAAAAGTAACTGCTGACATAACGATGATAAAGCCGAATACAACAAAGGGGTTATTGAGTATAGTCAAAGTGCCTGCGTCGGCAGGAACCTTGCTGACAAACAATGTTACCGTAAGTGCGATACCGCCAAGGATAGTGAGTACGGAGGAGCACAGTTGCTCATAGCAATCAACTACTCTGCCAAGCCCCCAAGCGCCGCCGTTGAAGTTCTGACGGATTGTAGACAGCATATCGGCAGTGTGCGTATCATCAAGATTGACATAATCGGTATCAAGCATTTTCTCTGAAACGATATGTTCGATTTTGATCCAATCACCTGCACTTTGTGTATTTTTCCATTTGTTAAGCAACGCAGTTCCCAATGCAATAACTGCAGCAGAAGAAAGTGTGATAAGAACAAGTGTTTTTAGGCGACGGACATCTCTGTTTCCTACAAGCTCGTCAATAATGAGTGCGGAGAGAAAAATACCGACGTAAGGCGTAAGTGCGTCCCAAACTACGCTTACCAAATGAGAAATGAGCATTTGCGGATAGTGCTTATAAAGAAGCTTGAAGGCTCGGTTGTTTGCTCGAAAAGCTCTACCCAATGTGATCTTGTTTTCATTTTTCTTCATTTTCGTCCTCTCCTTCCTTGTAGTATTTACTTTGAACCTCATACAGCTCAGCGTATCTACCGCCTGCTCTCAGGAGTTCTTCATGTGTTCCTTCCTCACCTATACCGCCATCCGCAATCATAATGATGCGATCGCAGAAGCGAGTGGATGCAAGACGGTGGGAAATGTAGATTGAGGATTTACCGATTGTCATTTCATTGTATTTCTGATACATTTCCGATTCTGCGATAGGGTCAAGCGCCGCCGTAGGCTCATCAAGAACAATGAAAGGTGCGTTTTTATAGAGCGCACGTGCAAGCATAAGACGCTGTGTTTCTCCGCCCGAAAGAAGCATAGCTTCCTCATAGACCTCCCGGTTCAAATAGGTTTCGTATCCATCCTTTAAGGATTCGATCTTCTTGCGGAGACCGGCTTTTTCAACACAGTCAACGACTCGCTCCATGTCAATTCCAACGCTGTCCTGTGCCACGTTGGTTGCGATCGTACCGGCAAGAAGTGAGAACTCTTGAAACACTGCCGAGAACATCTTGTAATAATCTCTGCGATCGTAATCTCTGATATCCTTTCCGTCAAGGAGAACACGCCCCTCGGTAGGATCAAGGAAACCGCAGATCAGCTTGATAAGTGTCGTTTTACCTGCACCGTTCAAGCCGACCACGGCGAGTTTTTCACCGGGGTGAAGTGTGAGATCGATATTTGTGAGCGTATCTTTGTCTGCACCGGGATAGCGGAAGGAAACATTATCAAGTTTTATTTCGTAGAGCCTATCCGCTTCTGCTTCGATGTGTTCGCCTTCCTCAAATTTGAACGGTTCGGGATATTCAAGACACTCACGGACAGTAGAAATATCAAGGGATTGCGTGTGAAGCGTATTAAAGCCTCCGAGAATACCCGATACCCAAGCGGTAAAACCACCTACTGCGCTGAAGAACAGAAGAAAGTCCGATACGCTGAGCCCGTTTCCGATCACAAGACCGATAAGGTAAGCGTATGCAATCGCATTACGGAGGAAGGTGAGTACAAGGTCAATGATCCTTGCCCAAATGTAAACGCCCTGTGCCTTGCTTTGAAAAGCCGTGTACGCTGCCATACTTTTCGCATACAGCTCGTCGAGCCAAGGACGTAACCCGAAAATTCGGATATCCTTTGCAACCGTCAAATCACTTGAACGACGGTCAAGGTAGTATAGCTGCGTAGCATATTCGGATTCTTCCTCACGGTGACGGTACCCCCATTCATTAAGATGGTTGCTTACAAAATACGAGATAGCCGTTGTTGCAAGGATCGCAACCAACAGAAGCGGCTGGATGGATGACATCAGAATGACGTAGAATACGAAACCGATTATGTTGGTCGTCAGATCCGTCAGAGTGGTCCATACTGCTTCAGTCGCCGCTCGGTTTGAGCTGATTGTTTCTTGGGATTTTGCTTTCAGATTCTTGAATTTTTCATCATAGATGTTCGGATAGGAAGTCGTTGCCGCTTTCTTGTTAAGAGCGTTGATAATTTCGCAACGCACGCTGATCCTTCCGTATATGATGTTTGTGTTTACATACTCCGCCGCCGCCGAAACGACCATCAAAGCTACGACAAATACTGCTATCGTCAAGATCAGCTCCGAGACAGAAGCCCGCCGTTCCACTACTGACAGTATAGTCGGTGAAACATATAAATTGATAAGGTTCAGCGCAACAGCCGTCAGTGCTGAAAGCAGACTGAGAATGAGAACCTTTTTCTCTCCCGAATTCCATGCGAGCTTTATCATAAAACATGAATTTTGCCACATATTATATTTTGGCTTGGGAGCCTTTTCTTTCTCTTTTTTCACTTTATTCACAAAAAGCACCGTCCTTTCTGTTTATATCATAACACAAAAATCCGTCCCCACGCGATTTTGGGGACGAATTGTCGTTTTCGGGTGATGAATTGCAAAATCATATCTGCGGAATGAGGATCTCCGTGGTAAATGCACCGTCCTCGCTGTTACGTGAGAGGTATCCGTCAAGACGCTCAATGATATTGTCTATTCTCAAAAGTCCGAAGCCATGTCCGTCACCTTTAGTGCTATTGAAACGGTTTCCTACCTTCGCAAGTTTCTTCGTCGCCGTAAAATTGGTAAACGAGATATAAAGTTGCGTGTTCTTCATATCCATATATACACGGATAAGTCTTTGTTCTTCGGGCAGAGCCATACTTGCATCAATGGCATTATCGAAAAGGTTTCCGATGATAACGCACAGGTCAAGCTCGCTCATTTTCAGCTTTACGGGAATATGTGCATCCACCTTGACGGCTATGCCCTTGGATTTAGCAAGCGAGATCTTACTGTTCAATATCGCATCTGCCATAGCGTTGCCGGTCTTTACGACGGTATCAAGCGTATTGAGGTCAGTATCGAGCTTGTCAAGATAATCTTTGATAGCATCTATATCGCCGTTAGCCGCAAGTACCTTCATCAACTGTATGTGATTTCGGTAGTCGTGTCGCCAGCCTCGCATTTGACGATACATATTATCAACTTCCCTGTAGTGGGTCTCAATCAGCTCATGCTGATAGGAAGCGATCTGTTTATCTATTTTTTTTGAAAACGATCCCATTAGCTTCACCTCATGTTTATGATCGCACGGTTGATCCCGTCGTACGCTCCTCTGGGCAGAGGGATCGAAGTTCCGTCACTCAGCTTGATTTCGAGCTTTGTAACTCGGCTTACCTGCGTAAGGTTGATAATAGTAGAACGTCCCACACGGTAAAAACGTTCATCGAGCTGTTTTTCAAGTTCTCCCAAGGTCATTTTCAGTGTTACATCAGACAAAGCGTGCACCGTAACGTAGTTTCCGAGTACGTCCGCATACCGAATCTGATAGATAGGCACGCGCACCATTTCGCCACCTATTTCAAAATTCAGTACCTTTTCATTTTTCGAAAGCTTCTCGGCAGCTCGGTCAAGCACCGCCCGTAGCTTTTCCTCCTTGACCGGCTTCATCAGATAGTGAAGTGCTGCCACTTCGTAGCCCTCCGAGATATAGTCGGAATATCCCGTAACGAAAACGATCTGAACGGTGTCGTTACTCTTCCGCAACTGCTTTGCCATCGTGACACCGTCCATATCACCCATTTCTATATCGAGAAGCAGAATATCGTAATCACTTTCTTCGGCATAGTGAAACAAAAAGTTCTCTGCAGAAGAAAATGTGTCGGCATGTACTGAATGACCGGCGTCAGTTGCCCAACGTTCTGCCATGTTCAAAACATACTGTCTGTCCGCATCGGAATCATCACAAATTGCAATTTTGTACTTCATGTTCTCACCGCCTTTTATAAATTAATGCACATCCGAGTCGGCCTTGTCAAGGGATAATGTAAATTAAAAGGCATTATCGTTTTACGTCAGCCGGCTTCAAAAGCTCTATTCACCGTCCTTATTGTTTCTGCTTTCAAGATACTTATTGAGCTTATGTGCAAGATAAAATACGAATACGACAAACGCAAGACACACGGTAATAAAAATGATCCAATGCCACGGCGTCGTGAATTTGTCGTACGGAATTATTCCGAGGCCGAAAATAATGGTCACTATACCTATTCCTCTGCCGAATAATATAGATGGTATAAACCACTTCAGAGACATCTTGAGCGTTCCCGCGACCATGACCAATGCGTCATCGGGAAAGAGCGGAAACGCCATCATAAGAGGAAAGAAAACTGCTCCCTTGTGGTTCAAAAGCTGTGAAGCTCGCTCGCAATCCTTTTCTCCTAGTATCTTTTTACACAGTCTGTATCCGCCGAATCTTCCGGTGATATACATTATCAGGCTTGAGAGCATGACTCCGATAAAGGCAATTGCAAACGCCTGCCAAAGAGAATCAAACAGAGCCTGAATAAGAAGTATGAACGCCATTGAAAATCCCGGTACGAAGCAAAGCAGTGTGGTAAGCACCACTTGAAGTACAAGCACTATCAGGCTTCCGTACCATGAATTCTTGAATCTGTCGAACATTTCAATGTTTATGTTTATTCCGTCGTCAAAATATACTATATCGAATGCCCAAAGCAAAAAAAGCGATATCAGAGAGATAAGCAAAAATATCAGCAAAAGGATAGTGATATTGGCTATGAACGTTTTGTTTTTCTTAAAAAATTCTTTCAATTGAGTCCCTCTTATTATTTCAGTTTAAATGTCATAGATACGGGTGAATGGTCCGAATATTCAAATCCGGTAGCGATATTTTCGACAGTGACACACTCGACGTTGTCCGAGACGATAAATCCGTCAACGATTATTGTGTAGTTCCCCTCCTCGTAAGGAATATCGCAATTGCGGGCAGTCGGCAAAAATGCACCGTCCTTATAGTTTACGCACTTTAAAAATCCATTGGGGATAAGACCGTCCGGAAAGGGCTGTGCCCAACCCTCATCGTCAAAGTATCCGTTGAGCCGCTCGCTCGAATTTCCCGTAAAATCATGGTTGAAATCTCCGCCGCAGACGATATAATTGCCATTTTCGTACTCCGCCGCCATATCCTCCATAAGCATAGTCATCTGCGCGTTTCTTATTTCGTCGCTCCCACCGTATGCCGAAGAGTGTACATTATAAAGTAAGAGCTCTTTTCCGCTCTCAACCGGTATCCTCGTTACGCTGTAACAGCGGTCGAGATCGAGAAATTTTGAAACCGTTGTTGAGATCGGCAGACTGCGTCTGAGTGAGGATGAAATTCTTATATTGCTGAAGGTCACAATACCGCTTTTTGCAGATCCTATCGGGTCAAATATGGGATACATCAAAAACGCCGAGTCGTAATTTTGTGCATAGCAGCTTGAATAGTCGGAAAAATGCTCTCTGAGGATCTCATACTGATCGGTATAACAGCCTCGCTTTCCGTCAATGTCTATCTCCTGAAACAAAATAAAATCGGGTGAGAGTGTCTTTACCTTTTCGGCGCCCTTATTTATACAGGATATCACGCTTTCCCTGTTTCTTCCCCCCGATTCTTTTCCGCCGTCCATAAAAAAGGTAAAATCGGGTGTGTAAGCACCAAATCCGAGGTTTTGAGTAACTACGGTATATTCCTTTCCGATAATAGCAATATCCTGCTCGGCACCGCTGTCGATCTCAAGCTCGAGCTTGTCGGGAAGCCTTGAGTAGCTGATAAGAAGATACAGAATATAAATAACAATAACAAGAATAAGTGCTGCCAAAAGCCCAAGTAAAATTTTACACGTGATCTTCAGTGCCTTCATGATAGACCTCCATCCCGAAAATTAAATTTCACATCTAAATTATACACCGTTATTTATCGAATGTCAATAATCGTGCGGCAATTCATGCTTTTTGAAAACGAGATGGCAGAAAAAAGGCAAAATCGGTGTAGAAATTTTATAATAATACTTATAACTCTATAAAAATTGATAAAAAAGACCCCGATCTGCGTTTGTACGCAGACCGAGATCTAAATCTGAATTTGTTGTTATTAAAAACATGCACTATAATAACATTAGGTGTACTCATTTCCTGTTTTTTGTAAGATATCGTGTCCATGATTGAAAACAACATCTATACTTGATAATTTGTTTTCTTTATCTATATGAAATGAAGTAACTACCATACGTCCTAAATCATATTTTTTTATTAGTCGATTATATTCTTCGCCATAAAGAATATGAGAAATGCTCGTTTTGCTAAAACTTACTTTACCATGCTCAAGTGCTCTTGTAAGAAAAAAGGAAACATCATAATCGATCAAATCAACATTTAATGATTTGATTTCAAAGTGACTTCTTGAACCTACTAATTCGTCGAGTTGTTGTGAAATTCTTTTCTCGTTTTCTTCGTCAATTTCAAACCAAACATCACGATTATAGTATTCAGAATAAAATGATATTTGATAATACTCCATTTTTTACCTCATATCTTGGTTAGAAAGTTATTTGCCTCTAATATAGATTATATCGGTATCAATGTTCGTCCAATTGCTAACTTTAGTCGCTCCATGCAAACCGGAGCCTACTGCTACAACTGTTCCGTCGGATTTCAATCCAACACGAACAAAGTCGTCGATAGATATCGCTACTATATCTTTCCAAATAGATGAATCAATGTCCGTTGAATGCTCTCCCGTTGCCAATACAGAACCGTCAGCTTTCAAAGCAACTGTATCCCAGTAGGTAACATATACTTGAACAACATTTTTCCAATTGGATATATTATTTTCGCCATCGCTATTCTTTTTTGTCGATACAAGTGTTCCATCTGCTTTTATACCTATTGATCTTCTACTATCAGCATCCACCGCAACAACATTAGACCACTTTGATACATCACTTTCTCGATAATATACATCACTCCATCCACATGCAATAACAGTTCCGTCTGATTTTAGTCCAACCATATGATAATCACTTGCCGCAACATCAACAATATTATCCCAGTTGGTATAATCTGACCCGTATTCGCTGGTATCTCCAGCTACCAAAATTTTCCCCTTCGAAGTTAAAGCAATGGTATTATCATCGCCGGTTGTTATCAACACAACATCTTTCCAAGCAGAAACATTGCATTGACCGTCGCTGTTATTTCCTACAGCTACTACTGTACCATCAGATCGCAAACCAACTGTGTGGTTGTATCCAGCGGCAATAGAAACGATATTGCTCCATTTTGAAACATTACATTGTCCTTTGTCATTTGAACCAACAGCAACCACCGTACCGTCAGTTTTTAATCCAACCGTATGAGTTCCGCCAGCGGCAATAGTGGTTTTGTGAAGTTTAATTAAGTAATCCTCTGCATCACTATATCCTTTAGATTTGAACAAATAACAAGAAGCTTCAAAATATTCACCTTTTTCAAATAGTTCTACGCCCTTCTCGTAGTTATTACTTGGTATAATCTTTATGTTCAAAATGATTATAAAAGTAATCAAAGCAATAAGCATCGGTGCTGTAATTAAAGCAATTTTCTTTATCTTTTTGGCGAGTTTTTCTTTTTTAATTCGTAATAGTTCGTCTTTCCTTTGCTGTTCAGCACGAGCTTTCTCATCTGCGATGCGTTTTTCTTCTGCTTGGCGTTTTGCTTCAACTCGGAGTTGTTCTGCTAATCTTTCTTTTTCAATATTGATTTTAGCATTTGTTGCATTTATGCACTCTCGAACTTGCTCTACAGTAATAGGTTGTTCGGTATCTAAACCCATATTGATAGCATACCAAGAACAAGAGCCATCTTTCATTTCACAAGCAACTATAAACTTTTTGATCATTTCGTTGGAAATTACCAACTTTTTATTTGCTTGTGCGTACTTTGTAATGTTTGCGTTTGACTCTTTTAGATCATCAAAGATTTCAAAAATATCGCCTATATCGGTCAGTTCATCGCCATAAACCTCGGATAAAATTTCCTGCCAGTCATCAGCTCCTAAAGCATCATCCTCTATGTAATCGTAGTATTTAATAAGCCCTTTTATAATAGCTCTATTTTCATCAGTCACAAGGGGCTTATTGAATAGCTTTCCTGCAATGTAAATGTCGCTCAACACAGAGATTGCCCATTTTTTCAAAATGATACTGAAGTTTTCGGGAGCATTCTTTCCATATTCGCACAGTTCGTCATCCAGTACGCCATTTTTGATAGCATATCCAATAACGTTGACATTGTTTGGGAACGACTGCAGAGCTTGTAATATATTAGCCTTCGCATCAGCAGAAACACCAAGTATGAAGCCATTGGAACGCTTAAAATCGAATGTTGCCGCAACATCGTCGTAAGAGCAATTTAATTCTTTCGAGAATATAGCAATAACGTATGCATAATATTCGCTCAATAGCTTTTGCATAGCAGGCTCAAGAGAGTCAACATATATAGGATAAACGGTTGCAAATATTTGAGCCGTAATATCCATATGGCTATTTTTCATCGCATCTGCCGCTACTCGTTCAGCTCTTGCGTGGTCTTTTCTTTCTTTTGCTGCCGATTGAGCCGCATACAGTAAATGAGCCGTCCAAGAACTTGAAAGGATACCAAAGCTCAATCCGAAATCTTTAGACAATTCCTCGCTATATGCTTGTTGATATTTATGTGCTTGGTTATTGAGGGCGGCTTGTGCGGCATTGCCGAGGGCTTCACCAAAGATTTTTTCAAGGCGATCAACCTCTGCCAACCACTTTTTATTGATTTCTCTCCAGTTAGGTGTTAGAGATATGCCATATCTCGCAAGAATTTCATTGGCACATTGACCTGCTTCGTTTATCGTCTTGCTGACATACTCCAAGCTCTCCCACGAATAAGGACAAATATCATTAGTCTGCCTGCCGTTCACTGTGGAAACCTTATACGGCACGCCGTTAAGCCGAAAATTAAGTATTGCATCTGTGTCCTTGCTGATTCTGATTTCAAAGGCACTATTCAACTGATATAACGCATATTCGGTTTTGTCAAACCGGAGAGTATCACCCCACAAATCTATATATACGTATTTTTCGTCATATCTTACACTTGACATTTTTACTCTCCTAAATGTATTTGTTTTATGGGGCATGTTTTGTTGTAGAGCAGAATGACCACGCCAGCCAATTAAAAAGTGCGCTGACCGGAGCCAACGCACAAAAAACGCAAACCCCAAGTCGCTAAACCAACTTGAATACGACAGAGCTAATCTGCTTTCTACAAGCGGGATTTGCATTTTTATCAAATCCATATGTAGAAAGCCGAAAAAAGGGTATAGTACCCCCTTGGAAACAAAAAAGCTCTTTTTTCACATATTTAGTTGGTTTAGCATCCGTTATTATACCACAATTTTATGAATAAATCAAGATATTTGAGGTATTTTGTATAAGAAAAACGTGCCGGCAATTCATGCTTTTTGTATCAAAATGTCTTGAAAAAATCCCGTGCCCATGCTATAATTATCCTACCAAATTCTCAAGGAGAAAAAGTATGAGCAATATATCTGAAATTGACGCAAATCTCGCCGTAAATACGGTATTGGAAAAGGACGGAATGGTCTTTTATGACGTAAGACAAAAGCCATTTTCAATATACGGTCTGTATAATAGTGAAAATCAGGACATTTTCTCTCGTCTGCCGAAAGACGTGGCTGACGCGACAAATGATGGAGTAGCTTTTCTTTATCGCCACACAGCCGGCGGAAGAGTGCGCTTTTCGAGCGATTCGGAGTGCATATGCATAAAGGTTAAGCTTACCGGCGTTTGCTTGTTTGCCCATATGCCCACGACAGGTGTGGCGGGATTTGACCTGTTTTTAGACTCGCCCGACGGACACGAGAGCAGATTTGCCGGTACGTTTATGCCGCCATTCCAAGCCAATGACGATGGCTATGAATCAAAAATAGAACTCGACGGAAAAAAGATGCGCCACTTTACGATAAACTTCCCTTCCTACAGCGGTGTACGAGAACTTTTGGTTGGTATCTCTCAAGGCTCTAAACTCGGCAAAGGACTTTCCTACAAAGATATGCCTCCAATAGTATACTACGGAAGCTCGATAACTCAGGGTGCCTGCTCATCGCATCCGGGCAATATA
>CAYQEY010000028.1:0-20186 GCA_964416635.1 uncultured Lachnospiraceae bacterium
AGTCCCCATATCCCATAGAAACGGTGTAAGGATAAGCATAACTATTGAGAATGGTATCGACCATATCACGGTATTCAAAAAACAATCTGTTCGCCACGTTTCCGTGTCCTTCAACGCGCGAGCTATAATCATCACCGCGTATTTTTCCGAGCATTGATATTCTCAATGTGAAATTGCCATCCATACTGCTCGGAGAAACAACGTGTGCGTAGTATCCAACATCTTTGAAGCTATACGAAACCTCTTGAAGTTCATAGTCTGTGTTCGGATAATTCGTTTCAAGATACTTTTCAGCCGCATTACGAGCCATCATTTTTGAAATGGGATTACCCACAAGTCCATTTGCGAACCAACATACGCCAATAATCAAAACGATAGCCAAACACAAGGCGGATATTTTCAATATGCGTTTTTTCATTTCTTATCCTCCTTCCTAAGCGCATAATGCAAGAGGAAAGCGATTGCTACTCCAACGAGAACAAAGATAGCATATAACATCGTCCACATAAGCGTATCTGCAAAGCCTATCTCTACAAGTTGTAAAGCGAACACGGCAAGGTCGATTATCAGCAACAGCACGGGAACTTTATAAACTGCTTTCCATTTGAACACATAATAACCGAAAATACCGACGATAGGCATAATCAAACTGTTATACATCAGATTATCTCCGCCCGTCCATCCAAAGCCAAGAAAGATTAAAAATATGAGCGCAGCATAAGCTATCGAATAGAATTGTCTGTTCATTCGTTTCATCATTTTTTTGAAAGGCTTTGCATTGCCGGTGTCATCGGCAGGTCTATTTTCAACCGTTGATAATGGCTCTCCCTCTTTCAAACTTTCAAGCTCGGAACGACATTCGGAACACTCTTTCAAGTGGTCGCTTACAAACTGTGCAGTTTCGGGGCTTACCATATCTTCAACATAAAGCGGTAGCAGATCTCTGACTACACTACATTCAGTTTTCACCGTTCTTTTCCTCCAATCTTTCTTTAATCATTTTTCGCGCTCGATGATAGGTGACACAAGCCCAATTTTCGGTCTTGCCGAAGATCTGAGCAATTTGCTTGAACGAGAGTTCCGCATATACGCGCCACATAAAGACTTCCTTGTACGGCTCATTAACATCGTGCAAAACTTTTTGTATTCGCTCGATCTCGTCACGCCGGGCATACTCGTCTGCCACGCTTGGGGCGAGGTCGGGGATTTCTTGAAGCTCTGCTTCGTCAACCTGTTCTGTCCGATTGCTTTTCTTTATGTAAGAGTAGTAGCAATTCTTAGCTATTTGGCAAAGCCAAACTCGCACGTCGCAATCTCCGCGAAAGCTGTTAATCGACTTCATCGCTTTGAAGAAGGTATCGCTTGTAATTTCTTCGGCAATATGTTCGTTTCCCGAAAGCCGAAGAATATACAAATACACGTCGTTGAAATATGTATCGTATAGTTGCTCAAAATCCGTCACTCTATCACCTCCTTCACTTATAAGACTCCGAAGAAAAGAAAATCTTACAAACTTTTTCAAAAAATATTCATAGTACAACGCCCTCGCTCAACTTGAACGAGGGCTATTTTTACTGTATAAAGAATTTGAATATACCTTTTGCCCAACCGAGCCAAGCAGGAACGTTTGCATCGAGCCATTCTACAACGGTTGGTATATCTGCCGTAGTTAGATCTCCGATATGGCTGTAAACGCTTCCTTCAGCTACCGATTTGCCTATGGCAATCATACCGTAGGCGTGATCACCAACAGCGGCATATTTACCGACAGCAAGCGCTCCCGTTGAGAAACAACCGATCGATAGTGCGCCAAAGGATATAAGACCTACGCTGATAGCCCCTGCTGCAAACAATCCGAGAGCAATAGAGCCAACCGCAAGTAGTCCGGCTGAGAACACGCCTGCGGAGATCAAGCCAAGTGACAAAAGTCCAATAGATATTACTCCAAGTGAAAGCATACCAAGTGATACGATTCCTCGTGACATAAGACCTACAGAAAACACTCCACGAGCCTTAAGTCCTACCGCGAAAAATCCGTGTGCATTTTTGCCGATGTGGTAAAGCGGCATACCGAAAATCATTTTCTCGCTTTTGCGTTCGTGAAATTGTTTTTTGAATTTATCCCAAAATGTTTCTGTTTCTTTAGGTTCGATACCTTGCTTTTCGGCAATATCTTCATTGAGCAGATAATCCATTGAGCATTCAAAGAGCTTTCCCATTTTGATCAGCTTATCGGTTTCCGGGTAGGCTATATCCGACTCCCATTTGCTGATTGATTGACGGGAAACGCCGAGAATATCGGCAAGCTGCTCTTGTGTATAGTTGTATTCTTTTCTGAGTTTTGATAGCTTTTCGCCAAGTGTCATAAAATTTTCTCCTTATGTTTTCTAACGCTGCGTTGCCTTTATTGTAGCACACAAGGAGAAAACATACCACCAATTAGGCGTTTCTTTATGTAAACTTCGGGTTGCGTTTCTTTATTATACCACATTTTTATGAATATTTCAATCATATAGATGATCCGCCCTCGCTCCGTTTCGGAACGAGGGCGGATATTTTATTGCGAAGCCACCCAAGAAATGCTATGATTGTCTTTTTCGAGTCAGAATAATTCCCGCAAAAGCTCCGATAAAATCAATCGGAGCTGTTCTTACAAACAACCACTCAAACGCATGAAACGCCCCCCCTACGACAGCCCATTCCGGATTACTATAGTCCCATTTAAGATAGGGACTACCCATTAAGAAAAGGACTAAAAATGTTACCACAATAAGAGCGCAAACCGAAATGAAGCACCAATGGAGTACCATTCTTCTCATTATTTTTCTTTGAGCAAGCTGCAAATTGATGACCTCCAATTTCTCGGATATTGCTTTCAGTTCATCTGCCTGCTGTTCAGCAATAGTTTCGCCAAGCAATGTACTTACCGGTGTTTCAAGCACTTCTGACAGCGTTACAAGCATTTCAGAGTCCGGCACCGATAATCCTTGCTCCCATTTTGAGATCGTTTGTCGCACTACGTTTAATTTAATAGCAAGCTCCTCTTGGGAGAGTCCTTTTGCTTTTCTGATTGTTTTTATGTTTTCTTTTAGCATTAGAATAACCTCCTATAAAAACTGACTATATTATACATCAAAAGCGTCGTTGCTTCAAGCAACGCGTGTTAACATTACTGTTTTTGAGCCATTTTTCTATAAAACAACCCTCGCTCCAATTTGGAACGAGGGCTAATTTTTGATTATTTACGGAACGCTTTGAGTTAGTTCTTCCCGTAACTTTATGAAATAATCTGTAATATTATCCTCGGATTTAGGAAGATCGCCCACAACTATAAGTTCCATTAGATCTTCCTTTATTTCATCCGACATTCCAATGCCTTCAAAATAGCCATCAGAAGCAATCGTAATAATATATGTTTCTTCACCGACTACTTCTGTAAATGTAACTTTTTCCACATTGTTTTCAAATTCAACTGAACCTTCCTCGCGCACATATCCAAACAAAATGATGCCAACAACTGCAATGATCAAGCAAGCGAGAATAATGATTCCCCAAATCTTGATTATTTTTATTATCAAACCAGCAAGCTTTTCCGTATTACTCACCTTTTCGTAAATAACCTCCTTTGTGTCGTTGCCGGTCAGTTCATCCAAACTTATGTTAAAAATCTGCGACAGAATTTGAGCCTGCTTGATGTCAGGCGCAGTTTCTCCAAGTTCCCATTTTGAAATGGTTTGTCTTGATACACCAACCTTTTCCGCAAGCTGCTCTTGTGAAAGATTTGCTTTCTTTCGTAGCTCATAGATTTGTTTTCCAAGCTCCATACGCTCACCTCCTTTCACCATAATTATACCGGTGTCACGATAAATAGTCTACCAATTTATGTTGGAAAAGCCGCCCGTTTTCTTAACATTACGAGATTTCTGTGTTTTTTTGTTGTAAGCGAGCGTAAATGATTATGCCCTCGCTCCGTTTCGGAACGAGGGCTAAATTTTACTGCTTCTTAAACACGGTTTTCATAATAGTTGAAAACTTGGGGGGCATACCGTAAAGCAGAACACCTACACGGTATATCTTGGCGGAAAGAACTCCGATGCCGACGGTAGAGCCGACGAGTATTGCAATCGAAATAGCAATCTCATACCACGCCACCGTACTCATACAAATTCTTGTAAACATCGCCATAGGTGAGGTGAACGGAATATAGGAGCATACAAGCATTGCGGTGTTGTCAACAGAGCCGCTGCTCATTGAGAACATAACCACCATAAATGCGATAATAAAGAGGAACGTGATCGGCATAACCGACGTGTTGATGTCCTCAAGCTTGGATGCTGTCGAGCCGATTGCGCCGAACATAAAGGCATAGATAAGGAAGCCAAGCACGAAGAACACGATCAGATAGATAAAGAGCTCAATCGGAATATCGAATATCGAAGCGATCAAAGGATTGGAAAGCGCTTCCTTGTTCACGTTGTAAAGGAGTATTGCCGTACCAAATACGAGAACGAGCTGAGAGAAGCCCGCGATACAAGATGCAAGCACCTTGCCGAACATCATACTTGTGGGCTTTGCGCTCGTTACGAGAACTTCCATCGCACGAGAACTCTTTTCGGTAGCAACATTGGTGGCAACCATCTGTCCGTAAAGAAGGATGACCATATACAGAGCGAAGATCATTATGTAGGTGTAGAAGAAGTTCTGCATCTGATCCTTGCCGAGTGTTTCGGTGCCGCTTTCAATCTGAACAGACATAATCTCTCCTGCCTGTTCGGGCGTAAGTCCGTTCTGCACCATAGCATTGATACGATATACCTCTTGCAGAACGGTGTTAGCAACCTCGGTATTCATATCGTACATCGAAAGGTTGTTTACATAGTAGGTATATGAGGATGCGCTGTTCATTACAAAGGCGCACTCTGCATTGCCTGATATAATATCATTCTTCAGATCGTCAACGCTACCTTCTGCGACCTTTACGTTATAATCGACGAAAGCGTTTCCGAAGTATTCTTTTACGATGGCGGAGAGGTCTTCATCCTCGGCATAAACAAGCATTGTAGGAAGGTCGGTTGGAGTTACATCACCTTCATCGTCCGACTCAAATGCTGCTATAATATTGGGAATGAACATTACAACGGCGATTGCAACAACGAGAAATATCGTAATACCAACAAACACTTTATTTCTCATATAACCTTTAAGTTCAAATTTAAGTATTTTACCAAACTGTTTCATCGGTTCTCCTCCTTACACCTGCGCGCCTGCGTACTCTACGAAAATATCATTGAGTGAAGGCTCAAATACCTTTACCTCATCAATATCGTAGCTTTCTACAAGTCGTTTCATCATAGACTGCTTTTCATCGGGGCTTGCAAGCTGAATGAGCAGAGTTCCGTCCTCACGCTCGGTGCAAATATCTCCGAGGTCTGCCATTATCTTTTCGGGCGCTTGGGTGCTTACCACTATCTTGTCGCGCGGATATGTTCGCTTGATTTCGTGGAGATCTCCGCTGATAGCCACCTTGCCTGCGTTGATGATGGCAATGCTGTCGCAAAATTCCTCTATGTAGCTCATCTGATGGCTTGAAAACAGAACGATCTTGCCCTTGGCAATCTGCTCCTTAACCACGTCCTTGAGAAGCATTGCGTTCACGGGATCAAGTCCTGAGAAGGGCTCGTCGAGGATAACGATATCGGGATCGTGCGCAAGCGCGGTAATGAGCTGGATTTTCTGTTGGTTTCCTTTTGACAAGGTATCAAGGCGCTTGTTGCGATATTCGCTCATACCGAGTCTGCCGAGCCAATAGTCAACGGCTTTTACAGCATCCTTGGCGCTCATACCTTTCAGCTCCGCAAAATACACAAGCTGATCTATGATGATCTTCTTCGGATAGAGTCCTCTTTCTTCGGGGAGGTAGCCGATGCCGATTTTATCGTAATCAATAGGCTTTCCGTCAATCAGCACTTCGCCGCCATTCGCCGGAAATACGTTCATTAATATACGAATGGACGTTGTTTTACCTGCGCCGTTTCTGCCAAGCAGACCGAACGCTTTTCCACCCTCTGCCACAAAAGATACGCCCTTAAGAACTTCTTTTTCGCCAAAGGATTTGTCAATGTTTTTTAATTCAAGTATCATTTTTCCTTAACCTCTATTTTCTCACTTGTGCGAACAAGATTTATTCGTTGCAATAATTTATTTATAGTCGGTATTTTAACAATCGCATATCCAATCATAGCACCACTGACATTGAATATTACATCGTCAATATCTATGCTTCCAACACGGAGCAACCCTTGCGTGATTTCAACGGCAACTACCATACCCAAAACGGTTAGTGTTACTTTCCCAAAGCGGTTGAACTTCTTTGATACGCAAGGCAAAGCCATTCCCATCGGTACGAACAGCGCAAGGTTGCCAAGAAGATTGACTGTTGACAGCCACCAATAACCGTTGGCATACCGCTGCACATACTCAATAATCGTCTTAAACGGAACAAAATTTGTAAAGTGCCTTATGTACTCGGCATATGAATAGCCCGTTCTTGTCCCTCGGCTGAGGAATAGCACGTATGCCAAAACAAAGCAATATAATATAAAGACTGTCCATAATGCCGGACGGACAACTTTCTTCATAATTCCCCCTAATAATTAAAAAGTGCGTGACCGAAGCCACGCACAAAAAACGCAAACTCCGAGTCGCTAAACCAACTTGAATACGACAGAGCTAATCTGCTTTCTACAAGTGGAATTTGCATTTTTATCAAATCCATTATGTAGAAAGCCGAAAAAAGGGCATAGTACCCCCTTGGAAACAAATAAGCTCGTTTTTAACATATTAAGTTGGTTTAGCGTTATTATTATATCACTTTTTTATGAATAAATCAAGGCATTTTTACAGATTTGTACCTCTTGATTTTATAAAAATTGCCCTTGCTCCGTTTTAGAACGAGGGCTTGTGCGTTACTTATTCTTCCTGCTGATATTCAAGAATATCTCCGGCTTCGCAATTAAGCACCTCACAGATTGCCGCAAGGGTGGAAAAGCGGATAGCCGTGACCTTGTTATTTTTGATCTTGGAGAGATTAACGTTGGAGATTCCTACGCGCTCGGCAAGCTCGTTCAGCGAGATCTTCTTCTCCACCATCATTCTATCAAGTCGAAGTACGATCTTTCCCATATTTCACCTCTTAAAGAAGTCCGTCAACGTCGTTTTCAAGCTCTACACCGTGAGCAAAGAACTGAGAGAAGCAAAGAACAATAATACCCATAGAGATACCGCCCATATCAATGCTGATTTCTGCAAAATCCACTCCGCATACCAAACGAGTAATCACACTCATAATAAATCCGATTACGGGAATGGCAATCGCAAAAATACCGATCTCTCTCATCATACGAACATTGTCCTTTTGAAAAGGTGTGGAGTTTTCCGACTTTTTAAAGATCAGATGCAGATTGCGGAATATCATAGCCACAACAACCATAAGTAATGCAGCACCGATGCAGAAGATTATAAAGGCTGCAACGTTTAATTCTCCGTTTACAACGGGAGCGTCCATCTGGAAAACGTAAACAGATAAATCTTCGCGAGCGAAATTTTCTGCAACCAAGCTTTTGAAGTTCTCGACGCTGTTATTTGCAATAATAATACCAATAGCAGCAATCGCCATTCCTACAGCTCCTATCCAATGGAACACCTCAAAAATTTTTGTTATGGCTTTGCCAAATGTGTTAAGTTTTTTCATTGCTTTAATCCTCCAAATAAAAAATGTGTTTTGGCTTAACATTGAATATTATAGCACGAAAATTTATGTTTGTCAATATGTTTTTAATGTTTGTCGATAACTTTTTTGTTCTTGACATTAAAATAGCCCTCGCTCCGTTATGGAACGAGGGCAGATTTTAGTCCTTTTTATTTTTATCAGCGATTAAATTGCACAACATCATCACAATTGGGAACAATATACCGCCTACCACAAACACAATCCAATTATATCGCCAACTAATCCAACTGTTTCCTTGTATTCCACTACCGTCATTGCCGAGGAATCCCCAAATGAAGAAGATTGCCGTCAGAACACCCCAATAGGCAAAGCCAACCGCTTCTTTTACGCTCGTTCTCTTTTTTTCTTTCTCGGTAAATTCTCCTTCTTTCAAGAGCTTCTGCATACTTGCATTTTGTACGCCCACAACAATGAAAATGCTTGCGCCTATCCCTGCAACAATCATCATAACTGCGAGCATCATTATAACAAGAAGCTCATTTTCAGTAAAGCCGGTTATGATCAATGGAATCGGAGAGAAAATGCACACACAAGCTGCTATAATGTTGAACTTAATATAAGTATCTCTGAATTTCTTTTTTCGTTCTGTCACCATTCCTTTTACGCCATATTCAAGCTCAAAAGGGATATTCTTATCAAGGAAAGCATACGGCTCATTCTTAAATCCACAATAAATGTAGATCGGTACGGCACACAGAATAAATGCGAACAGAACAATTAACCCAACTGCACTTGCAGTTGTTTCCGTTATAATCGGATTAGGTAGTCCCGATAACGTAGTCAATACAATAAGAGCAATGGGAGAAAGGATACACAAGAACGTGGCAAGAGCAATACGCCAAGAGGCGAGTTTCCTCTGTTCAAGATAAGTATTGGCTTCTTCAATAGAAATCTTCTTTACAGTTGTGTCTGAAGAATCATCGTTTGAAAATTCTTCTTCCTCAATCTCATCTTTCAAAAGATAGTCCGTTGTAACGCCGAACAGCGTGCCAAGCTGTAATATCTTTTCTAAATCGGGAATTGTCTGCGCGCTCTCCCATTTTGAAACGGCTTGACGGGATACGTTCATCTTGTCGGCAAGTTCTTCTTGCGACCAACCGTTCTTTTTTCGTAGTCTGATAATCTTGTCAGCTAAAATCATATAAACACCTCGTTTGAAAATTTCGTAAAGCACCGTGCTTCATCGTGTCTTTATTGTATCAAAAAGCACGGTTACATACCACCAACCGAGGGCTTTCAATGTGTCAACCGACAGTTGCTTTTTGCTTTTTATGTGGTTTCGCCCTCGCTCCGAACAGAACGAGGGCTATAAATCATTTTAGAATATGCCGGGCAGGATGTTAGCAATTATAAGACCTGCTCCGAAGGAGATACCGTTAGCAACGAGCGAGTACGCGCCGTAGAACAAAACGGGCTTTTCCTTGCCTGTGAGCTTCTTCATAAATGCGGTGTAAAGAGCCGCTTCGATGGCGAATATTGCAAGCTCGAGCATAATGTACCACGCGACAAACGCCCAAGAACCCGAACGGAAATTGATAATATTGAGTAGTACGTTCAGAATGATCTGCGTTACTGTATTGACTACAACAAGGAGCAGCAGAGCTTTCTTTCCTCGGAAGCCAAACAACAGCGCTATGCCCATCTCAATGGCTATCGTGATAAGAATACGGGCAACAAGAGAGAGTATCTCTTGCTTGTACTGATACGATTTATAAGCGTTGAGCCTGTCATTGTTAGATTGATTTTCGTCATACTCTACCGAGCCAATATCCACACCTGCCATATCTACGGTGTAATAGGTATCAAAGGCATATCTTTCGCAGATGCCGCTGATCACAAACTTTTCTGTTTCGGGATAGTACAGAAGAATTTTGAAGCTGTCGGGTGGATAGTAAGTCCAAGCAAGCTCTTTCTTTTCATTTACTTGCCAAATCGCATCTTGAAGAAAATAATAACCGTCAGAATCCTCATAATAGGTAAATGCGCTCCACAATTCTTCGCTTATACCTATATCTTCAAGGCGGTCAAAGTACATATGTTCTTCATTGCCGTCCCAAGCTGAATACGGACCTGTTGAGCGTTCTTTGGAAAGCAATGTTCCGTAGCATAGCTCGTCGCCCATATTCTCAAAGGAGATACGCACCGATGCCTTGGGACCGGTATCCGCGCTCGCTGTTATCGGCAACAAGGTCGATATAAAGAGAGTGCAGATAAGTAGGCACATTATTTTTTTGAAATTATGCTTCATAATCAGACCTCCTTATTCTGCCCACGTAAGTTCAACGGTCATTCCATTGTAATAATTCAAGAACTCGGTTTCGCTTTCGTGAATCGTCAACGCAACAGTAATAATATCGTCTACCTTTGCGGTTATTGCTCCTTCAGCATACAGCTTTTTGTATGCGCGACCATTCTCACCGCCGTGCTGAACAAAGTACAAGGTATCTCCAATTTCCGCGCTTTCTATTTCAGCAGTAGAGGGGAAAGAAAGCATATATCCACTATCAATTTTGCTAAAGGCGATATTTTCCTTCAATGCTTCAATAAGATGAGCTTTTCTATCGAACTTTCCGGGATAGCATTCCATAATCTGTACGCCATGATCATCCCAATGTTTCTCATATCTGAAATTGATGGATACAAGATCTCCAACCTTTAACTGATAAGTTTTATCGTCGTTTTCCTCGTGTCCGTCAAAGCAAGAGCAGCATCCTTCGCTTTCGGGGATAGCAACGTCACCCACGCTTGGAATATATACGACCAACTGATTGCTTTCTTCCGAAAAGCGAACCACACCGTAGAACCTCTCACGGTTGTATTTGTCGCCCTCGCTGCATCCTACAAGGCAACACAAAAGTGCTACCACGGCTAATGCTAAAGCTAATAGTTTTTTCATTGTGTTGACCTCCTTTTGTTTATTTCCACATCATAAGCTGCAAGAAGTTATACGAAATAAAGATTGATACGATAAACATACCCACAACGTAAATAGCTCTCAGCCATTTCTTATCACTTGGTATTTTCTTGATTGAGAGAAATACCGAAATGGCAGTTACACAAACAGAGATAAACAACCAAAACAACAAAGTAAAATCATTTGCGTTAAATGTTGGGTGAACAATCTCTCCGGCTTCGTTCACTTGTGGGCAACCACACCCGAAAACATCAACAATCACCGCACTGTTGAGCCAACTGTAAGGAATAAAGAGAACGGCAAACAACAGTAAAGGTGCGATAAATATTGCAATCGTTTTAACTATATTTTTTTGTTCCATCGCATCCTCCTTAAATATTCATCTACATATATAGTCGCTATTTTATATAAAAAGGTTACACTTATTTGGAAAATTTCTTTTTGCAGATTATCGCGGCAATGAAGAATGCCAAGCTCGGCAGAAGGTACTCAACGGCATCCACGAGCGCATAAACGTACAGCGGCGCCGAACCCAAATAAAGATTAGCGTTGTACTTGTATGCATCCACGCCAAAGGCAATAGCAAAGCCCACAACTAATAAAGCAGCCACGATATATAAAAATTTATAGATATTTTCTTTTTTCATATCAAAAGTCCTTTATTTATTATGCAATTTTTCTACGTTTTCCAAGTAAATGGATACCTCTCCGCATTTTGGGCAGATAGCCACTTTAGGCTGCTCCATTCTGCCTCCCCACCATTTGTTTTCATCGTCTGTCAGCACCAAGCCATAGGCTGCTCCTTTGACTTTAATGCCACAATTATCAATCATTTCCGTATTACATCTAACGCATCTACGCATAGTAACCTCCAATTTGAACTAAAATATACCACCGTTATATTTCTTCATCGCATAGAAACTTACAATCATTCCTGCAATGATACCTACAATCAGCTCTACCGTACCAATAATCACGAGAGCGCCAAGCTGCGTTTGCTCATATATAAAGAATAGGGTGCCGAATACAATAAGAGCGATACCGATAATAAGCGTACCCAAACCAACGAGTTTACCAAACGGCTTCCTGTTTTCATCTGTTACTCTCTGTCTGTGATACCAATGGAGAGAGGAAATATTTCCTGTCATATTGATTATGCCGAGTACGCACACCAATAGACCCAAACCTGCGGTCGTAATAAATGCTGCCATAGATTCTCCTTTCAAAATAGCAAAATGCGCCCATAACTTATCCAAAGCTATGGGCGTGTCGTCGTTCTAAGATAGGTTGATTTCCCATAACCTCATCGGGAAACTATAATTATTATAGTATGATTATACCATAATTTTATGAATTTTTCAAGTATTATGCGGGAATTTCTGCTCTCGCTTTAGAGAATATCAGCGAGTACCGCCCAATCGTCGCTCTGAATATCGTCGGAGTAGTGCTCGGTGCAGATGCACAGCTCGTCGCTGCGCTCATCGTTGCGCACGATGCCGCCCTTCAAGCCGTACTTGTCGAGATACTTCTTCAAGACCTCAAATTTCTTCGGGGTGAACATATCTATATCTTGGCTGTTGCCGCTACGGTCGAAGCCGCCCTTGGTTTCGATGATCCAAAGCTCGCCCTTCACCGAGATTATGTAGTCGGGATAGAATAGCTTTTGCTTGCCCGAGTTGTCTTGATAGACGATGGAGAGATATTCGTTGCCCTTGTCGCCGTTTTTGTAGAACCAATCAACGCTCGGTGTTCTCTCGCAGAACTTCTCAAACTTGCGTTCCGGCGTGGAGCGCGGCTCTGCGGAAGAAAGATAACCTTGATATACGTTCTTCTCCATAACAAGCTGCGTTTTCGCGTTGCCGTCATAGGTGAACATACACGATTGAGGTATGCGGAACTCAAAGGTGGTCACGTCGGCAAAGTCAAGCTCCATCTGAGCAAGCTCGGCTGCCATTGCTTCGCGCACAAGGTGGCGCAGGCGGTCAGCATTGTTGAGCACAAAGGAATAGACCTGCCTCGGTTCAAGGGCAAGTATCTTGCGGTTATAGGTAAAGTTCGCGTCAAAGAGCTTTCGTATAATGGTGTTCATATACGAATACTCCATACCGATCTCCAAGCCGATTTTACCCACTTTGCTATGATAGTCACGACCGTGGGTGTGCGTGTTCAGCTTCTCGGTAAATGCTACCGCGTTCATATCACTTGTGCTGAACTCAAAGGTGGCGGTTTCGCCCGAGTAGGTATGACGGATTATATCGTCGCTGAACACGTAGCCTGCCGCTTGCAAGCGGGTTTTGTTCTCGCCCTTGTTACCACCTACTCCGTAGAGCTTTTCCGCATACTTGGCAATCGCAAGCAGAGCTTTCTGAGGATTTCGCGTGGTAACGACGGTAGTTCTTTGTTCGCCCGTGAGGGTGATACCTTTGTACTCGTTCTTTAAGAACAGAGTGCAAGCATCGAGAGCACCTTTGCCGAGCGACATTTTCACGCCTGCGGTGAACTTTTCGTCGAGGGTGTAGAGATAGCAGCTATCGAGAAGATCGTTTTCGTAGTGCTTCGCTTCGGGCATACGGCGGATACGTCCGACGGTCTGTATCTCAAAGGTTTCGTCCATATTGTCGCGGAGCTTGACGAGGATGTGGGCGCGTGGGCAATCCCATCCCGTTGCAACCGCTTGTTTGATGATGACGGCTTCTTGCCCTCCGTCGGGAGCTTCGATGTTCGGTAAGTTCTCGTGCTGATCGGAGAGCCAACAAGCGAGCCGTCCGTTTTCATAGGTGATGCCTTGCGCTTCAAAGTATCGTTCAATCCCGTCCTGCAAGCTCTCCGACTTGTTCGGGATCTGAACCACGATAAGTGGGTTTATATCCGTTCCTCTCTGCAAGAAGGCGGCACGGAGGTCGCGTTGCTTTGCAAGAGCGCGGTCGAGCAGAAACGCCGTTTGGTCGTCGGTCGTCACCGTTTGCGGAAAGTCCTCGTTGATAATCAGCATCTTTTTGATAAGACCTGCCGCAATAACTTCTTCTTCGGGGATTTCGATAATCTCCGCCTTGGCTATCCCTTTCGGTGTTGCCGAGCAGCGGATAATCTTCTCGGTGTGGAAATACTGAATAATCTCGTCCGCCTTGATGGTGTTGTTCTGATGGCTCTCATCTACGATGATAACAAAGTGCAAGCCGTCATTCAAGGCGTGTGCTATATGTTCAAGGAAGTTGGTGCGTTCACTATCTTTGAGCGCGTTGTTTCCTTTCTTCGTCAGCTTCTCCCAATTTATGAATACGCTGTCGTTTTCCTCAAAACCGCTCGTCATAACGTCGGATAAGAGCTTGGTCTGAGAAGCGTGGATATACTTGTCCATCTTCTCCTTGCTCTGTTCCTCGAGGTTGCCTTTACCGGGGGTGAGCCACACGAAAACGGTTTTCGGGAAGGACTGTATGTATTGGTGCATAAAGTAGGTGAGAATTATTGTCTTGCCGCTACCCGTAGGGCTTTTGAGCACGATGTCATGGGCGGGCTTTTCCATAGCTTCAAAAATCGACTTGACCGCTTGAAGCTGAAATTCTTTTAATTTCATTTTTAGCCCTCCTGTAAATCTCTGTAATAGTAATCGGGGATAATGCTGATCTCAACGCCACGGGCGCGCAAAATCTTCTCTTGTTTCTCGTCGGGGAGAAGGTCGTGTCCCATATAGAGCTTACGGCACTTTGCAAAGGTTTCGCCGTTCTGAATAAACTTGGCAAGCTCGTCCTCGGTGAGTATGATACCGACCTCGGCATTACCCGTGAAATTGATACCGTTTTCAAGCTCCACAAGCTCGCGTATATGGGCAAGCAGCTCGTCGGCATACTCGTAGTACATACGCTCACTCACGGGGATATAATCGACCTTGAAATATTTGAGCGAAGCGGCATAACCCTCTTTGTAGATTACGCGCTTGATACGCTCGTATGTAACCTCGCGGCAGATGTTGTTCTCGTTGTTCGTGCAAAGGATAAAACGACGGGAGCCGCCGTCCTCGGCATTGAGTTTCATAACCGCGTGTCCTGTTGTTCCGCTACCTGCGAAAAAGTCAAGAACTATTGATTCTTCATTTGTTATTCTTTGAGCGATTTCAGAGACTAAAGCAAGTGGCTTAGGATACGAAAAAGCTTTTTTGCTTCCTAATATATCCGCCATTTCATTGCCACCATTTGTGGTATAATACGCTTTTTCTGTCCAAATAGTTTGAATTGTTGCGCCTGCTGTACGATAGTTGTCAACATCTATTGTAGGAACTCTACTATCTTCTGAAATTCTATGAATCTTCAACTCGCCCTTTTCAATTTTTTTGATTATTCCATCAGAAAGATATTGAACAGTAAATAGATTTTGAGTTTTTCCGGGATTTTGAGGTGCTATTTTGATATATCCTTTTTCCCAATCTTTTGAAAGGCGCGATGGGATCAATCTCCAAACGCACGGAACACCTTTCCTTGTTACGGGCCAAATAGCATAAGCGCCTTCGGGAGCTTCAGAGTAATCATATACAAAGTCTTTCAACTCGCCTTTGTATTCACCATTTTTCACTCTTTCGGTAAGAGACTTACCACAACCTAAAAACACACCATCTTTATCAACAAAAATCGGATATGCTTGTCCCGGTCTTTGAACTTGATCAAATGTTGCCAAATTCATTCCATGATAGGGGGATGCGTATTCGTTCATTGCATTTTCGCTTGCATTAGGTTCAAAATCTTCGGGAGTTACAAAAATTATAAACTCGTATGTTATATTAAAACCGCCATTGGGTTTACCACCCGAAGTTTGAACAGTAACACAAGTGATATTTTTTTCATAGAACAATTCTTGACATAGTAGCATCAAATTATTGACTTCTTGATAGCCAATGCTAATAGCTAACACACCGTCTTTGGCTAACAACTTTTTAGCCAAACGAAGTCGCTCGGATATAAATGAGAGCCATTTGCTATGTCGGTATCCATCGTTATTAGCAAGGAAAGCATCATCGTAGATGAAATCTTGATTTCCCGTATTATACGGAGGATCTATGTAGATAAGGTCAATCTTGCCTTTGTGTGTCTTTTCAAGCAACTGCAAGGAGGCGAGATTGTCGCCCTCAATGAGAAAGTTCATATGACCGCCGTTGTCGATGAAAAGGCTGCCGTCCTCGGTCAAGACGGGGGTATGGGTAGAAAGCACCTCGTCTATTTCCTCGCGGTGTTCCTCAAAGACAAGTCCGTATTTCTTCGCTCCGACGTCCTTTTCAAGCTCGGAGAGATAGGCGAGCAGGTTCGCCGTGTTTTCGTCCTGCGGCGCGGTCGCAATATAGGTGCGAATTGCCTTTATTTTTGCAAGCAGATCTTCGCGCTTTTGTTTTGATATATTTGTACTCATATTTATTCCTCGTGTTTTGCAATTCTTTTATGGATTGCACTTTTTGCAGGGTACGTAGTTGTGTTGAATAATGGATGTGCGGTCATCATCACAATAGACCTTGTTCTTTTGGCTCATTTGGTCTATCGTGTAACAATCCTTGTAGTGAAATTTGTGTGTATTCTTGTTAAGAATGTAAATACACTCGGCATAGGTGACATCATCGAATTGTTCTTCGTAAGACGGAGGAATTTCTATCCGATTGACCTCTCCATCGTGGAGGTTATTGCATTCAACTGCGAAAATCGAGAGTAGGCACGTCAGAAGCAAAAGAAGGGATATTCTTCTCATAGCGTTATTTCGTTTCTCCATCCTCTGCGATGCAATTCATTATTTTTTGTCTTTCGGCTTCCTCCTCGGCAAGCACAGCATCGTGCACCGCCTTGGTATAGTTATCGTCATCGTAGAACATCAGCGTGATATAGAACATCATTTGCTATTCTTCGTTTTTCTCCGCGCTCGGGCGATATAAGTCCATTTCTTCTTGTTCCACATAGTAATCTAAGCCATACTTTTTCGCTTCAAGTTCGCACATTAAATCCACAAATTCAACCGCTTCATCGCGGGTATATTTTGGAGTTGCCCTCAAGTGATACTTTATCTGTATTTCTCTTACTGCATCAAAAACTTCTTGATTATTATTCTCGCCCAACACTTCGTAGTGTGCTTTCAGATAGACCATAATGCGCCAAGCAAAATGGCGGTATGCCTTTAACAATCGCTCTTAAATTTCAGCTTTATTCATTTCAATGTTCTTCATAGTTGGCGAGGTTAATAATCTCCTTTTCCATTTTCTTTGCATACTGAACTGCTTTGTATGCTCCTCCGCTTTCGCGTTCGATATAACAAATCACAAGGTCGGCTTGTTCGACCATCCGCTCGTTGCGTTTGGTAATAGCGAGCTTCGGGTGTGCACTGATTGGAATATTCACTCTGTCGTAGTATTTTTCAAAGTCCTCCATATCCTTTTTGGGGTATGGCAGCACAAGGTTAAACTCTATGGCGTGATAATCGTCATAATCTCTTTGAACCCGCTTAACAATGGTCGCGGCATAGGTGTCAAATTCACCATCGCGCCCCATATAGATCTCTATAAACTTGTGTTTGCGAATCAGATCTCGAAGTATAGGTATTAGCCTTTCCTCCAAATGTCTGTGACCATAGAAATCTCTATGCCCGAACATCGCAATCCTATAAATATCATCGTAATTCAACATACTCTTACCGAATAATAAATGTATTTTTCCCTTTGAAAAATTCATCTATCGTTATGATAGATGAACAACAACAGGCAAAAAAATCATCTATGCCCCATAAAAAGAAAAAACCATTGGTAAAATTTCAACCAATGATCCTTAACATCTTGAAAATATGGGGCATTTATGATATAATAAATTATTAACCATACGTCTATCATAACGATACACGCAATAGACGAACAAAAAAATTAGAGTAGTTTTCCCAAGCGATTCATAAACTCTCTCTTGTGTTCCATAAAGGAATGAACGTACCGTTTGAGTGTGATCGTGGGATTCTTGTGTCCGAGAATTTCGGACAGAGATTTCACGTCCATGCCGCACTCAATCGCTCTTGTAGCAAAGGTGTGTCGGAGTGCATGAAATCCGTGATGTGGAATCTTTTGTTTTTGAAGGAGCAATTCAAAGCTGCGCTGATAGGAGCGAACCGTAATGATCTTACTGCCGTTCCCTACCACGTACTTTGATGTGCTTCTCTTTTTTATTTCCCGCAAATGCGGAATAAGCTGTTTGGAAATAGGGATAATTCGTTTTGATGTCTCGGTCTTTGGTGTTCCGGTGATCCTGCAACTCTTTCCGTTTTCGTCTTGACCGTCGTAACAAGTCTTTGTTACTGAAAGCTCGGCTTTATTAAAGTCTATGTCAGACCATTCAAGAGCCAACAACTCACCGATACGAAGCCCGGTATATAAGCACAGAATGACACCGAACATTTTATCTCTCTTATCCGAAAGCACCGCTTGTTCTATTATCTTCTGCTCCTCTTTGGTGAAGCTCTCCACCGGCTTTTCGCTCGTCTTGGGTCGCTTGATCTTGTCAACGTGGATTTCCTTTGAAAGTCCAAGCACATACGCCATCGACAAGGATGAGTGCAAAACCAAGATAATACAGTTCACCGAATTTGGGGCAAGTCCTTTCCCCGTCTTTGTGTTCCCTTTCTGCGAAAGGTCAACAATATATCTCTGTAAAATGATTGGTGAGAGATCTTCCATTTCATAATCTCCAAGCGCAGGTATCAGCCGCTTGTTGATAACGTCCTCATACTGCTTATAGGTTCTTGGCTTAACCGACTCTTTCTCGTAAAGTTCTAACCAATCGTGTAACCATTCTTTGTATTTCATTTTCGTTTCCTGCCTTTATAATATTTATTATGTCCCGCTAAAATAAAAAGAAGCCGAACATATTTGGTATGCTCGGCTTCTCGCTATTTGAGGAACGGTTTGCACCACCCTCTCGTTGTCGTTATTCTGATATACTCTATTATATCATTTTTCGACGGATTTTTCAATATGGCCGGGATTACTCACTGAGTATTCCTGCCCAAAGTTCAGCATTCTCGGAACTTAACAGCTCCGTAAGCATCTGCTTTTGTTGATCTGTAAATCCGTATTCTTCTGCAATCAGAGCCGCGTTCTTGGGTGTGGTTATGACCGTAACATAGACAGTATTGATCTCCTCGGTCACTTCTACCACATTACCGTTAGCATCCGTTTCTTGCCTTGTAACGTAGCTTGTATGAGTTTCACTCATCAAGGATAGTTCGTGCATATCCAAAAAGACAACTCGAAGTGCTTCTGCTTTGCTTTCATCAAAAGTCGCTACCTCTTGCGGATCTTCGCTGTCAAGGTTGAGCTTCACCGCGTACACCGCAATCACTTCTTCCCATCCTGCTAAACTACCTTCGTAATTCAAAACATCGTAATAGACCGTAGCCACAAGCTCGTTTTCCTTTTCATGATGTTCTCTTTCAAGATCTCTCGTTACGCTGTAAATCGTTATCTCACTATCTTCAGCCGGAACGAATATTGCATACACTGATCCGACTATGCAAGCAACGATAACGATGATTACAATAATGAGGACAGCAACCCAACCGCCTGCCACAATCGCTGCTATAATGCCTTTGACGGCGGCTACAACTGCTTTCGCGGCGGCGATGATCGCCTTGACCGCAACCTTTACGAATTTAACAGTAGCAATCGCGGCACGCTTTATAAGCTGTGCCGCTTTTACTGTTCCCTTAACCGCCGCTTTAGTGCCTTTGACCGTGGCTTTAGCCGTAGTCTTTGCACCTTTCGCGGCGGTCTTTGTTCCTTTTACGGTGCTCTTTGTTCCCTTAGAAGCCGCCTTAATTCCCTTCTTCGGTGCTTCAAGCATCGGTCTTTGCGGTGAGGGTAATTGTTTCAAATTGGGGTTCGGTTTGGGTTTTATCGGTCGATTTCTCCACTTCTGAATATTCTTCCGAGTTTCCTTTACTCCCCATCTTCCAACTTTGTTTGCTCCTACCACCGTCATCCGCGCGATACGTTCTTCCTTATCTTGAAGCTCACTTCCGGCATAATCGGTTTCCGACTCATAACCTACATTCTGCGTTTGCTCCGCAGAGTTATGAAGCGAGGATACGCCTTTCTTGGATTTCTGCGCGAGAGTATCAGCGCGGTCGAATGTCTTGATGGTTTTAAGGGATTCTCTTGTTTTGATCTTCACGCGCTCACCTCCAATTCTTACTCACCGGGCTTGGTAGTCATCAGCTTATAGAGCTGTGTATCCTTCGGGAAGTTGTTGACGAAAGGTACAAGCGCACCGCCGATCTTGACAAGTCCATGTCCCGCTTCTACGTTGGTGATATACGACATCTGAAGATCGGAGATTCCCATCAGCTCTGCAAGCTGTTCACGGTCTGTCGCGGCTTGGTTGAGCATAATGACAAGTTCGGAGTTTGCAAGCATCGTTCTCGCAGTATGGCTCTGCAACAGATCTTCCACGTTCTGAGTAATACCGAGAATATAGGCGT
>CAYQEY010000029.1:0-19567 GCA_964416635.1 uncultured Lachnospiraceae bacterium
AACCCGTGTCCGAAAACCTCTTGATATAACTTTCTCCGGGTGCATTCTGTTATTTGAATTTCCCCTTGAGAGACGTCAACAGACAGACTTCGGTCTTGGGTAGCCATCTTTTGCGTGGTCGGTTCGATGGCGAGATGCCGACGCACGTTCACCGCTTACTTGACGCTCAGTCCGAGGTCGCGATACCCCTCGGAGGAACGGGCGGCATTATTGCCGCGACACTGCCGTTAGGCAGCCATTGCTACTTTATTATTGTTAGCGTTTATTTTTAATTTGGGCCTTTATAGAGATTGCCCGGCTCTACCCGCTTATTATACCTCAAAATCCCCGTCGAAACCTTTACGGGCCCATGTGGTTGAAGTAACAGTTAAGATTGAAAAGTAAAATATCAGTCCATGTACGAGCGTGCCGAATCCTTCATCCTGCGATCCATTTCCCGATCCGCCTGTTTTTCTGCGAGGGCATCGCGCTTATCGTATAGCTTTTTACCTCGGCAGAGTCCGAGCTCGACCTTGACATTCTTGCCCGAAAAATAGAGTGAAAGAGGAATGAGCGAATAACCCTTCTGCGCGACAAGTCCACCGAGCTTCATTATCTCGCGCTTGTGCATCAAAAGCTTACGATCCCGTCGCGGCTCGCGATTGAAGATATTGCCTTTTTCGTAAGGACTGATGTGCATACCGATGACGAAAAGCTCTCCGTTTTTGATGGAGCAATAGCAATCCTTAAGATTGACCGCTCCCTGACGGATGCTTTTTACCTCGGTACCGAAAAGAGCGATCCCCGCTTCGTATTTTTCGTCTACAAAGTAATCGTGATATGCTTTTTTGTTTTGTGCGACTGTCTTTACAGCCTGCTTTTTTTCCGCCATACGGGCATCCTCCTTTCACTTTTCATCCTGACAGACATATTTTAACACAAATCTTCGCAGATTGCAAGAGTTTTATGTCGATTTGCTTCATTTTTTAATTAAACATTGACTTTTTTTGAAAGGCATGATATAATTTACATGGTAAAGATGAATCCGTGAACGCCGCGGTCGAGCCTGACTCCCGCCGGCGTTCTTTACAGGAGGTATTTATGAAGAAATCTCATTCCTTGATAATTACTTTTTTGTTGGCAGTAATGATGCTCTTTGCTGTTTCATGCAACGGCAAGGACGATGTTCTGACCGATGCATCAGAGAGTGGCGCGGCGACAGAGACGCAGACCGAGGAATCAACCAAGAAGCCTTCCTCGGAAAAACAGACCGAGCCGCCGTCTGTTGTTTCAGACACGACAGGACTTGACCTCAACATAAAGGTGCTTTCGCAGAATCTGTGCGCTACCGACCGCCCGAACGGCAATAGTGTCGAGGAGAGAACTACCCGTTTCGGCGCGCTCATTGAGGAATACGCTCCGGATATTATCGGTACTCAGGAAGCGACATTGGAGTGGATCAGGTATTTTTCAAGCCTTGATAACTACGAAACCGTAGGTGTTTCACGCAACGGAAATCGTTCGCTGTCGGGTGAATGGAATGCCATACTTTACAACAAGGATAGATTCGTACTGATGGATGAGGGAACCTTTTGGCTTTCCTCTACGCCGAATGTGGCAAGCACTACCGCAAACGCATGCTCGCCGAGAATATGCACATGGGCGGAGCTGTTCGATACATACACCGGAAGGACAGTGATAATGGCAAACACACATCTCGATAACGCAAATGAAAATGTGAGAAATGATCAGGCAAATAATCTTATCCGCCATCTGAAGGGAGTGCTTAAAACAAGGTTTACCCAATGCCAGATATATCTCACCTGCGATCTTAACGCTACCGAGAACGAAATGGCACACGATACGATCTACAGCCGTGCCTTCATAGACGTTCGTGATCTTGCCCTTGAAGATCTTTCAAAAGGGAAGGGCACGTACCACGCATTCGGACATATTGAGAACGGCAAAGAAATAGATTTCTGCTTCCACAGAGGTAATGACACTGTGCTCTCTTATGAGATAATCGATAAGAATTATGCGTCCGAGGGTGAGACCGAGGAAGGATTCGTATCGGATCATTACGGCGTGCTGGTCACGTTTGGTATAACGAAATGATCAAAAAGATACGACCGTTGCCGCTGTTGCTTTGGACTTCCAGCATTTTTTGGGTACTGTTTATATTTATCAATTCGATGCAACCAGGCAGAGCTTCGGGTCAGATGAGCAGTTCGGTCACCGAGACGATAAACCGCATACTGCACACGCTGTCTCCGTCGCTTGAAGTGAGCAATATTTTCGTGCGAAAGATGGCGCATTTCGGAGAGTTTGCCATCTTGGGGCTGTTCCTTTGTTTCTCTATTTGCTCAAGCTTTATTTTTCCGAGGCGGGGTGCTCTCTCACTGAAGCGCATATCCCTTGTGCTGCTTGCTTTTCCATGCTCTGTCGCTGTCGCGGTAGCTGATGAGACGATACAGCTTTTTGTGGAAGGCAGAGTCGGCTCGCCTGTGGACGTTATGATAGATTCGTCGGGCGCGGCGGTTGCCACGCTTATGTTCTTCCTTATACTGCTTTTGCTGAACAGGATCGGGGCGAAAAAGAATAATAGTTAAACGAAAAGCCGTGCGGCGAGAGTATACTGCCTCTTGCCGCACGGCTTTTAATATTTATTTCTTTATCCTTATTGCCTCACCTCCGACGGCGATTAGCATTTCTTCGGCGGCGCGGCTGAAGTCGTGCGCTTCTATGATCAGCGGCTTTGACAGCGCTCCGCGCGCAAGTATTTTGATATAATCGGTGTTTTTCGGAACAAGCCGCTTGCGTTTGAGCGCGTCGAGCGTTATCAAGTCTCCGTCTGAAAATTTTTCAGCTATAACATCAAGATTTATTTCTGCTTTGTGGTGCGCTTTATTTACATAGGTGTAATCCTCAGATCTTCCCCCGGTATCTATTCGTTCAATATCGGTATCGTCACCGTTTGAGGGGCTTGTCTCAACAGCGACCGCACAAAGTACGGTATCGTCTTCTTGTGATTCCGACGAGGTGTAGTATATATCGTCGGGATTTTGTGCAGAACTCTCGTTTTCCTTCGGTGCTTCGAGTTCGCCCGGTTTGGCACGAAGCAGTGGATTTGATACACCGCGAAGGGAATGTGTGTGCGAGTATTTTCCTTGCTCTTTGTTTGGGTTGACGCCCGACTTTTCAGGGGTGGTTTCTATTTCCTTGCGTTCTTTAAGTTCTGCTCTGAAAAGTATCGCGATCCCGCAAGCAAGCGCGAGTGCTCCAATAGACAGCAGCATAATGGTGTTTATTGCGCCTTCGGGTTTTATCTTTGTGAGAACTGCTATCGCCGAGGGATTTACAAAGCAAGCGGAAACCAAGGGAAACATATTATTCTCCTTTCTTTTGCGATTGAAACGGATCATGAACAGGAAGGCAAATATCAATAATTCAATGCCTATCAGAATTGATAAAAATACTATCAGCCAATTGAGGTCTGTTGTATTTTCCATCACAATATAATACTTTGAAAGATGATTTAAAGTCAGCGATATCAATAGATTTCTGTTTTCTGTGCTGTAAAATTCAACGTTGTTGTTCTCGTCAACGAATATCACTCCCAAAATGTTTTCACCGGAGAGCTCGCTTGGCAGAAGCATCTGAAGTGTGAAGGGCTGAGCGGGGGAGGATCCGTCAGAGAGGGATATATCAAAGCCGAGTGCAACGGTTGATTTTTTTATAAGCTTTTGCCGCAAGCTGTCGGGAGTAGCTCCGTAGAATTTTACCTTTCCGCTTTTGAATGAGGAATGCAGCAGGCGTTCAATGCTTGAAAGATCTTTGTCGGGGATCGGAAGAAGGGAAAGAGAGGCATCCGACGGCAAAGAATCCGGCAAATATATCACACCCCAATAGCCGTTTGCAAAATTGTATTGCAGTGGATAGGATGCGCCCTCTGCCAAAAATCCGAGACTGTTTTGCGAACTGCTTATATAATCTCGCTTTACCGAAGAAAGTCGGTCAAGATATTTTTCGAGCGAGAGTTCTACGTTTTTTACATCCGACAGACCGGAATATGAGTTTATTTCATGTTTTGCTTCCGAGAAAATACTGTCTATCGATGATAGCGCCGCTGACGAGTAGAGCAAGGAGGCTTCTTTATATTCAGCAACTTTTCCCTCCAGCTTTTTTATGGCATTTTGTTTCGCATCCGCAAGCAGATCGTTGACTGCATCAATCTTCGCAAGTGTGTCTTTCAGGAGTGCATCACACACATTGATGCTTCCCGCGCTCTTGAGATCGCTTTCGAAATTTGAAATTATTGCAAGAAGATCTTTATAATTTTCAGCAGAATATTTTTGCTCTGTAGACTTGTATTGAGCAATCTGAGAAGTGAGGATATCCTTGTAATTCAAAAGATTGGAATTAGATGCCGTAAGCGTCAAAGAATGAAGCAGATCAAGGGTCTTGGCATATAATTCTTCTATTTCGGAGCTCTTCTGCGCACTTACTGCATCGGACTTGAATACTGATTGCAGATTTGCAAGCTTATTCAAAAAATCCTCACTTTCTGTTGCACTCAGATATACCATGCTGCGAACCGACGCGATAAATTTATCGCACTCCTTCTGAAGTTCTTGCAAGTGTGCATCGCGCGAACGGACAAGGTCGGTATTTTCGCCGTCGGCGTATATCTCTGCAAGATTTTCCGAAAAGCTGTTCCAGATAAACTGCAGAACTGTTGTGTTTTCCGCCAAAAGTGCATCGCTTTTTGCTTTGGTTTGAAGGGTGGTTATTTTTGATTTTAAAGCTGCCTTTTCGTCTTGTGTAAGAAATTTCATCGCTTCGATGTCATATTTATTTTTCTCGGCGTGAAGATCTACGGCATCGGCGGTGAGCAGGCGATTAATTTTAAAGATGGCTTTGTCTGCTATTGATACCATTTCCGACTTGTCGTATGATGCGTTTATTTTGGCACTTGCCTCGGCGTATATCGATCTGATCTCAATATTTTCAGATCCCCGCATTGCAACGCGTATGCGAACAGTCTCATTTTTTCGATAAAGCTCTGACTTTGCTTTTTCCGACAGCTCGGCAAGATCTTCTGAGAAGAGTACCTTGTCATGTATGTCGAGCTTGCTCATCTGTGCCGCATTTTCTCTGCAGATAAGCATCAAGGATTCTCGTTCGGCGGCGTTGTAGCTCTCGTAGAGACTGCCTGCACATATCTCTCTGTATACTTTGATCATGTCGCAAAGAGCTTCTGCCTTTTTGAGCACAAGATCACAGTTATTGTAAAATTCGCCAATATCATTTTTGGGAAGTTCTTTGATTTCTTTGCAAAAAGTTTCACATAAATCAAGGTATAATGCATCGTTTATGATAAATGACCTGATTTTTTGCGAAAGTACTATATTGTATTTTTCGGCAATTGAATTTATCTGGCTTGTGAGTGCTGTGCGGACTGTTTTTTCAAGCTTTACGTAATCAGTGAGTGCTTTTCTCAGGGAGAGCTCATCATCCGGGGTTAAAAGCTCTGTGCTTTTTGAGAGTATCTGTTTATTGTCAAGCAGATATCGTTCCGCCTTACTTTCGTTTAAGATATTCTTGAGTTCCTCATTTTGCGCCGCAAGGACAGATTTACAGCTTATTTCCATATTTACAGCGGCATCCAAGCGAAGCAAAGCCTCTGTTGCGGTGCTGTATGCCGCTTTGGTGCGTTCTGAGAAATGCGAATGCTCGTAGGGTTGAAGCACTATATCTATTTGACTGTTTGTATTGCACAGCTCGGTGTGGCACAGCTTCATATATTGCGCGCGTATTATTTCTGCTTCAAGCTCGGGCTTGCTGTCTGCGGAGTCTATTCTTCCGCCGTCTGCATTGAATATCTCTTCAAGCCTTTTCGGCTCTGCTTCGCCCACGCCGCTTCCTGCATATATTATGACGTATATTTCGTCCTTTGCGGATGCGCGTGCCAGTTCAAAGGTATAACCGTCAAAAAGAGGAGCAATATCGGCGGGAGCGTCTTCTTTGTTGTATGTGGAGATAGAGGTTGCTATATTTTCTTTCAGCTCTGCTATGAACAAATGCGAGTATTTTTTGGATTCAGAGACTTTGACGAGGTCGTACAGCGCTGTTTGCAGTGCAATATTCATTTCCTGCACGGATGTGGCGTTCTTTAATTTATAGGTAAACAGAGCAACGCTCGCGTTTGATGAATAATCCTCGTTTGGCTTGACTATGCGGAAGATCGCCTCCAGTGATGAAGAGAGAAAATCTCGGCTTCTCTGCAGATGCAGGGCTTGCTTGGTCGCTTCGTATACTTTGAGATGCTCAGAGCCCAATATATCCTGCGAATCCACGGCTTCCACCTGCGATATGCCGCCGGCTATGACAGATGCTGAGGACAGCGAATCATCTTCAAGTGCCAGCGCACTTATCAGTTCTTTGTATACTGCAGTATTCAGCTTTGCACATAGGAGATTACCGGTAGCTTCGAGAACTGCGCTGTCGGTGCTCTCGTTTATCTGCGATATAAAGCCGTCGTATGTTGACTTGATACGGGCGGTTGATTCGGCGGAGGTCAGCGAGCGAAGATTATAATAATATATCCATGCCACCTTGCCTGCCGCGTGTCCCTTTGTGTACGCAAGCTTTGCCTCTTTGGAAAGCAGGCGAGTGCTGACATCGGGATGGCTCTGCAGATCGAGCAGCTCCTTTCTGTAAATGTTTATCACGTTTAAAACATTCTTGCTCACCGTTTTCTGCCCGTCTGTATCAAGCTCCGAATACGAGTTGCTCTCCTCGCTCAGCAGACGTGAATACTCTTCTGTTAAATTGTAGTTTTCGACAATAATATCGCTTTTTTGCGTGCCGCCTGATGCCGATACACTAAAAGCGGAAAACGATAGTAGTGCGATGATCGACAGAGCTATCGCTGCAAATTGTAAAAAGCGAATATTTACTTTTACTTCTTTGGTTTTCATGCTTTTTATTATCCTCCGGAATGTATGAGTTTTCTTTTTGATATTATACCAATATATGTAAAAATAGTCAATAAAATATTAAAAATATCTTTGGATTTACATAAAAATAATTTTCTTTTTCAACACAAAAAATGCTGTAAAAGTGTACTTTATGAATTTGCTTGCCGAAAGAGATCGGAGCAGAGAAATATATGACGATTTTTGTTCTCACGGCTATTTTCGGTAAAACGCAAACAAGGGGTTGCAAAAACGATGCTTTTGTGCTATACTTATAATGTAGAATCTTAAAAAAGGACGGACTCAAAATGAACGCAATTATTACTGTAGTCGGACAGGACAGCAAGGGAATCATAGCTAAGGTCAGCACTAAATGTGCAGAGGCGAGCGCGAACATCGTCGAGATCTCGCAGAGCATACTCAAGGAATATTTTGCAATGATAATGGTAGTGGACATCAGCGATCTCAATATGCCGTTTACCTCCTTCGTAGACGAAATGAAAACGCTTGGCGATGGCTCGGGGCTCGATATCCGTACCATGCACGAGGATATTTTCAACTCGATGCACAGGATATAACTTTGGGAAAGGTTGGTAATTACTTTGAATTTACTTAGCGCACAGGACATTTTTGAAACTATAAACATGATCAAGGAAGAGAATCTGGATATCCGCACGATAACAATGGGTATCTCTCTTTATGATTGTGCCGGGGAGAGCGTTGATAAGGTTTGTGACCGTATTTACGATAAAATAACGCAGAAAGCCGAAAGGCTCGTTGCGGTGGGATGCGACATAGAAAAGGAATACGGCATTCCGATCATAAACAAGCGTGTTTCTCTGACTCCGATATCTTTGGTCGGCGGGAAATACAGCTCCGAGGATTACATTAAGATCGCACAGACGCTTGACCGTGCCGCGCATACGCTGGGCATCAATTTTATCGGCGGCTACAGTGCCCTCGTGCAAAAGGGATTTACCGACAATGCCAGAAATCTTATTCTTTCTATTCCCGAGGCGCTTGCCTCGACCGAGAGAGTCTGCTCGTCGGTAAACGTGGCGTCTACCAAGGCGGGCATAAACATGGATGCGGTCGCGATGATGGGTGACATCATCAAGAGAGCGGCGTATCTCACTAAGGATAATGATTCCATGGCTTGCGCAAAGCTGGTCGTGTTTGCAAACGTCCCCGAGGATAACCCCTTCATGGCAGGCGCATTTCACGGAGTAGGCGAGGCTGAAACGGTTATCAACGTAGGCGTTTCGGGTCCCGGTGTCGTAAGCTCGGCTATCAGGCGCGCGGGTAACTGCAATTTCTCCGAGCTTGCCGACGTTATCAAAAAGACGGCTTTCAAGATCACGAGAATGGGTCAGCTCGTTGCGACGGAGGCATCAAAGAGGCTTGGAGTACCGTTTGGTATAGTAGACCTGTCTCTCGCTCCCACGCCTGCTGTGGGTGATTCCGTGGCTCATATACTTGAAGAGATGGGACTTGAAAAGTGCGGAACACACGGAACTACGGCGGCGCTTGCTATGCTTAACGACGCCGTAAAGAAGGGCGGAGTAATGGCTTCGTCGCACGTCGGCGGACTTTCGGGAGCGTTTATACCCGTTTCCGAGGATGCGGGTATGATAGATGCTGTCGAGATCGGAGCGCTTTCCATAGAGAAGCTCGAGGCGATGACTGCTGTTTGCTCAGTCGGACTTGATATGATAGCAATTCCGGGCGACACGCCCGCGTCGACCATTTGCGGAATCATCGCGGACGAGATATCTATCGGTGTTGCCAACACAAAGACAACGGCGGTCAGAGTTATTCCCGCATACGGCAAGGGAGTCGGCGAGGCTGTAGAATTCGGCGGTCTGCTGGGTCATGCTCCGATAATGAAGCTCAGCGAATATTCCTGCGCCGACTTTATAGCCCGTGGCGGAAGAATTCCGGCTCCGATACATTCGTTGAAGAACTAAGGCACAGCCGTCCTAATCGTGTAAGTACGGTATATAAAATGCGGCGAAGCCCTGAATAGCTTCGCCGCATTTGGCGGTCTTTTGTTGCTATTTAAACGAAGAGCGCAACTGCTCAAGAGCGCTCTTTTCTATCCTGCTCACATATGAGCGCGAGATCCCCAGCTTTTCGGCGACTCGCTTTTGCGTCATCGGGGCTTTGCCCGAAAGGCCGTAGCGCATAATGATTATCTGCTGTTGGCGCGTATCCAGCTTGGTGCGTACGAGCTTCAGCGCGTTCTCACCCGATAGCTTGCGCGATATTTCGCCCTCAAGCGATTCTTCCGTGCATATCACGTCCATATAGGTCAGCGGATTTCCGTCGCGGTCAATGTCGATCGTATCGCAGAGCGACACTTCTGATGCAAGCTTCTTTTGCGAGCGAAAATGCATGAGTATTTCGTTCTGGATACATTTTGAGGCATAGGTGGCAAATCTCGCGCCGCTGTCAACGTGAAAGCTGTCGACAGCCTTGATGAGTCCTACGGTCCCGATGGATACGAGGTCATCCTGATTTTTTGCTGTGGCGTAGTATTTCCTTACTATGTGCGAGACGAGTCGCAGATTGTGCAATATGAGCTTTTCGCGCGCAGAGGTCGCATTGCCCGGTTTATTTTTCATGGTCTCGAACAGCTTGCGCTCTTCTTCACCCGAGAGAGGCGGCGGATAATTTTGAGGGGTATTCAGCCCCAAAATGAAGTGAATAAAGCTCGAAAACAAAGATAAAATACTTGAAAACATAGCTCTCTCCTTAAAATGACCGAATATTTGGTTTATAAATCTTATGCAGAGAGACACAAAAAAATAGCCCATAAAAATATTTCTAAGGAGAAAATGATGAAAAACAGACTTATCGGGAATGCTGTAGTGGGTCAGTCGGGCGGTCCGACCACTGCCATAAACGCGACTCTTGCTGGAGTTATCAAGGGGGCGCTTGAAAATGATTCGATAAATACCGTTTACGGAATGAGAAACGGGATCGAGGGAATGATGGAGGAGCGTTTTATTGACCTTGGAGCGATCTTTTCGGACGAAAAAAATTTCGATATGTTGGTGCATACGCCTGCAGCGGCGCTCGGCTCATGCCGAAGAAAGCTGCCCGATCCTTTGTCTGAAGACGAGCGGGACACGGAGTTTTACGAGAGAATATTCGAGATATTCGAAAAGTATGATATAAGATATTTCTTTTACATAGGCGGCAACGATTCGATGGATACCGTTGCGAAGATATCCGAATATGCAGAAAAAAAGAACTATGATATCCGCATAATGGGAGTTCCGAAGACGATCGACAACGATCTTGTTGCAACCGACCATACCCCCGGCTTCGGCTCGGCGGCGAAATTCGTGTCGACTGTTATTACCGAGATCGTGCGCGATTGCGCTGTTTACACCACGAAAGCGGTTACGATAGTCGAGGTAATGGGCAGAGACGCGGGCTGGCTGACGGCGTCTGCCGGTATCGGCAAGGCGCTCGGTGTGGATTGCCCCGATCTTGTTTACCTTCCCGAGCGCAGCTTCTCGATGGACGAGTTTTTTGCCTCTCTGAGAGTTGCGTTTGAAAAGCATCCCAATATAGTCGTTGCGGTCTCCGAAGGTATTCGCTTTGCCGACGGTCGCTACGTTGGAGAGGGAGCGCAGAGCGGAAGCACCGACGTATTCGGACACAAGTACCTCGCCGGCACGGCTAAGGCTCTTGAGCTTGCCGTTAAGGCTGAGTTCGGTTGTAAGGTAAGGTCTGTTGAGCTTAATCTTCCCCAGCGATGCGGTGCGCATATAGCGTCCAAGACCGACCTTGACGAATCGATTGCAATCGGTGCCGAGGCTGTGAGAGTGGCGGCAGACGAGTGCGCGAGCGGAGAAATGGTGCTTTTTGAGAGACTTTCAAATCAGCCCTATAAGTACGCGATAAGACATAAAAAGGTCAGCGAGATCGCAAATGCGGTTCGCCGTGTTCCCGATGAGTATATAAATGCCGAGGGAAATCATATTACCGATGCTTGCTGTGAATATATACTTCCTCTTATCGAAGGCGAGGCTTACCCCAAGTTCGAACGCGGTATGCCGAAATATATTGTGCTGTGAGTTATAGTAAGTTTGTGTTTGGTTTTTTGCCACCTTTCTTTCGAGAAAGGTGGCAAAAAACAAATATGAACTGATTACGCTGACTTCATCCGAAAGAAAGGTGCGAAAAGCAACATTATCGATACGAACGCCGAGAGATAGCGCCTGAAAATCGCGAAATCTTCATAAGTCGATTCTTCTATATCCAAAATCCAAAAATTACACTGTATACCAAAACATACCTCATTATAGCGCTTTCAGCAGAGTTGTCAACAGGTTTGGCAAATTTTGAATACAATTTTTAAAAATGCGCAAACTACATTAAAAACAACGATATGGAGAGCAATATATAATGAAGAAAAAAGATGATGATTTTCCTGTGCCGGGGAGGAAGATCTCGATGGACTACCGGACAAACGTTGAGCTTCTGTCGCGCGTGCTCAGGGTAGAGCAGAGCTTTGATATGCTTACGAAAAAGCTTGTGGTAGCCGACGGAGAGCTGACCTTCTTTTTTGTCGATGGATTTGCAAAGGATACCGTGCTCCAGAAGCTGATGATGCATTTTTTGTCGCTTAAGAAATTTCCGAGCTCCGCGCTTGAGTTTATGGATGGAAGTATGCCCTACATTGAGACCGACGTAACGGCAGATATTTCGCACATGGTGCAGATGGTAATGTCGGGCGGAACGCTGGTCCTCGGAAGCACATTCGGCAGAGAGGCGATACTGCTTGACACGAGGACATATCCCGCGCGAGAGACTGCCGAGCCCGAAGGCGACAGGGTCATGCGAGGCTCGCGCGACGGATTTGTTGAGACGTTGATATTCAATACGGCGCTTATTCGGCGACGAATACGGAATCCTTCGCTCACGATGCAGTATTTTAAAATAGGAAGAGATTCGGGGAGCGACGTGGTTCTTTGCTATATGAACGACCGCGCCGACGTCTCCTACGTTGCCGAGCTTCAAAAAAAATTAAACTCGATCGATACGGATGCACTCGTTATGGGGCATGAGTCGCTCAAGGAATGTCTGATAAGGCACCGTTGGTACAATCCCTTTCCGAAAATACGAACTACCGAACGTCCCGACGCGGCGGCGGCTCAGCTGCTTGAGGGTAGTGTGCTTATCATTATAGATAATAGCCCCGAGGTCATGGTATTGCCCTCGACGATATTCGATTTCATGCAGGAATCCAACGATTTTTACTTCCCGCCGCTGACCGGAACCTATATACGAATCGTTCGCTACGTGGTTTTCTTCTTGACGCTCGTGCTTACGCCGACATGGTATCTCATGCTGACATATCCCGAGTTTGTGCCGTCGTGGCTTGAATTCGCCATGCCGAAGGATACCGGCTCGCTTCCCGTCTTCATTCAGCTTTTGCTCGTTGAATTTATCATTGACGCTTTGCGCTTGGCTTCGCTCAATACACCGAATATGCTCAACAACTCTCTGTCGGTCGTCGGCGGACTTATTTTGGGAGATTTCGCAGTCTCTATCGGCTGGCTCATACCCGAGGTCATTCTCTATATGGCGTTCGTGGCTATAGCTAATTTTACTCAGCGAAGCTACGAGCTCGGTTACAGTATAAAGTTTATGCGCATACTCGTCCTGATCCTTACCGCATTTTTCGGTATATGGGGCTACGCAGGCGGATTCTTGCTTGTGATCGTCCTTATGGCAACCAATAAAACCGTCAACGGAAAACGAAATTATCTGTATCCCCTCATTCCACTCAACCTCAAAGCCCTGAAAACTTTGATCTTCAGAGTAAAAAAACCTTGAGTTTTTGCTACCTTTCTTTCGCGGAATAACTCCGCTTCGCTCCGTGTCGAGTTTTCAAGGCTTGCCTTGAAAACATCGGGGAGCGCCAAAGAACTTGTTGTGAGGAAAATTTATGGCATAAATGCCGGTTTATTCAGTCTGAATTTTATACACAGCGTTTTTCTGAGGAAGCTTTCTCGGACAGCTCATCGCTACCGAGAAAGCTTTTTATTTTTTTATTTTTTTGCTACTTTCTTGAAAGAAAGTAGCGCAAAGAACTTCCTACGAGGAAGTTCAGTTTGCTGACAAACATATTCGCACAAGCATATTGCAAAAAGTTTTCGCCCGCCTTTTTCAAAAGGCGGCGCGGTGAAGGGCGCGTAGCCCTTCTCGCGGCTCGCAAGCCGCGAAACGCTCCTTTCGGCGTTTCTCTTTTGCGAACTTTTCTCTTTGCGCCTTTTGTGTCAAAGAGAAAAGTGGAGTTCGTTTTTGTGCAATTTTACAGTGTCAGGCTCTGCAAATCGAGTTTGTCAGTAGTCTGAACTTCCTACGAGGAAGTTATTTGTATCAAGGTCGGTTTATGCGGTTTAAATTTGATAACAAGTAGTTTTTCTGAGGAAGCTTTCTCGGACAGCTCATCTCTACCGAGAAAGCTTTTTATTTTATTATATAGAAAGTGCTGACCCCTCGTATAAAGTTTTTGATCAAACTTTTTTCAAAAAGTTTGCGGGGTGGAGGGCGAGGAGCCCTCATTAACTCCCGCAGGCGGCGAAAAGATTCGTTTTTTACGGAGGCATATCTCTTGTGTGCAGATTCGGAAGCATAATTCTCCCGTAGGGGTATCAAATTTTGCTCAAATTATATGTTATCAACACTTTCTTTCAATAGAAAACAAAAAAATTGAGTAATTTTCAAAAAATAAGCCCTTAAAATCACGTAAATTTCATTAAAATGGGCAAAAATTGTACATAATTCACAAAAATATCAATGTTTAACCTTGATATTTCTATAAAAATAATACTTGCAAAATAGACATTGATATGGTAAAATTATAAGGCTTGATATGCGTTGAAGCGAGAGGTTGCTGTCGGAGATTGACACCCGGCAGGTAATTTTCGTGGAGTATGTCCGATCAAACGGGCGAAGCAGATCCTATGCACGGCAGTGCGTGAAGGTTTTGTTTATTTACCCGAATCCCCCCGGCAGTGAGGTGCTTTGCGAGGGCTTTCGGATTTTTAAATGAGCAAAAAAGAAACACACGGAGCAGTGTTGAGGACTGTGCCCCTGCAGCGATCCGCAAACGGCGTACATCTTTTATATACGCGTATGTGAGATCGCAAGCAAATACTTACAGGAGGTAAAAACAGGTGGCAGTCAAGGAAAAGATCAGAGTAAGACTGAAGAGCTACGACCACACACTCATCGATGCAGCGGCAGAGAAGATCGTTGAAGTAGCGAAGAGAAACGGCGCAGCAGTATCCGGTCCTATCCCGCTTCCTACCGACAAAGAGGTAGTAACCATTCTTCGTGCGGTACACAAGTACAAGGATAGCCGTGAGCAGTTCGAAATGCGTACACACAAGCGTCTTATCGACATCATCAAGCCTTCCCAGAAGGTTGTTGACGCTTTGATGAGCGTTGAGCTTCCCGCGGGCGTAGAGATCGAAGTAAAAATCTAATCAAGCACTTCGAGGACGCCAAAACAAAGATAACAGCCGATGCGAAAGCAGTTCGGTAACTTTGTAAATCATGTTGGCTGTTATACATGCGAGCAGTCAACCAATAATTTACAGGAGGAAAAACAAAATGAAAAAGGGTATTATCGGTAAGAAGATCGGTATGACACAGATCTTCGACGAGATCGGAAATGTAATTCCGGTAACCGTGATCCAGGCAGGTCCCTGCGCGGTAACGCAGAAGAAGACCACAGAGACCGATGGCTACAATGCCGTACAGCTCGGCTTTGGTACAGCCAAAGAAAAGCACCTCACAAAAGCTGAAGCAGGCCACTTCAAGAAGGCAGGTACAGAGTACCAGAAGCACCTTAAGGAGTTCCGCCTTGACGACGTTTCCGCACTCAACGTCGGCGATGTCATTACAGCCGATACCTTCGCCGAGGGCGACAAGGTCGACGTAACAGGTATGACAAAGGGACGCGGATATTCGGGCGTTATCAAGAGATGGAATCACCACCACCTCAGAATGACTCACGGTACAGGTCCTATCCACCGTCAGCCCGGTTCTATGGGTGTTATCGACCCTGCGAGAATCTTCAAGAACAAGAAGATGGCCGGTCAGTATGGTAACGAGCAGGTTACCGTTCTTAACCTCAAGGTCGTAAAGATCGACGCCGAAAAGAATCTGATTGCCGTTAAGGGTGCCATTCCCGGCGCAAAGGACGGAATCGTATTCATTCGCGATTCGGTTAAAGCATAAGCGGAAGGAGGAAATAAGCAATGCCAAACATTAAAGTAGTTGATATGACCGGTAAAGAAGTCGGCGAGATGACTTTGTCCGATGTTATTTTCGGCGCAGAAGTTAATAAAGCTGTCCTCCATGCTGCAGTCAGAACCTATCTGATGAACCAGAGACAGGGCACACAGTCCACTCTTACCCGTACCGAGGTCTCGGGCGGCGGTAAGAAGCCCTGGAGACAGAAGGGTACGGGCAGAGCCCGTCAGGGTTCCACACGTGCTCCTCAGTGGACACACGGCGGCGTAGTTTTCGCTCCGAAGCCCAGAGATCACAGACTCGCATTGAACAAGAAGACCAAGAGAGTTGCACTCTTCAGCGCACTTTCCGCTAAGGTCGCAGCCGGCGAGCTCATCGTTGTTGATAACATCACTCTTGATACCTACAAGACCGCGGAGATGGCTAAGATGCTCAAGGCTCTCGGCTGTCAGAAGGAGGTCACCAAGTCCTACAAGGTAACCACCGTTGAGGACGGACAGGTAGTAAGAGAGAGAAAGACAAGAACCGCTGTAGTTGCAGAGAAGGCTCTCGTAGTTCTCCCCGAGGTCAACGGCTTCGTAGTAAAGAGCTGCTCCAACATTCCCGGAGTCGTTACGACTCTTTCGAGCACCATCAACGTTTACGAGGTGCTCAATGCCGAGAAGGTCGTTATGACCCGCGCGGCAGTAGAAAAGCTTGAGGAGGTTTACGCATAATGAAAATGGTACAGGATATCATCATTAAGCCTATCATCACCGAGGCAAGCATGGACAAACTCGCTGATAAGAAGTATACCTTCAAGGTTGCTGCAAATGCAACAAAACCCGAGATCGCAAACGCGGTCGAGGTCATGTTCGGCGTAAAGGTTGCGTCTGTAAACACGATCAACATGAAGAAAAAGCCCAAGAGACTCGGCGTTCACTTCGGATACACCTCCGAGTGGAAGAAGGCGGTCGTAACACTTACGGCTGACTCCAAGACCATCGAGTTCTTCGACGGCCTTAACTGATGGTAGGAGGTAAGAAGTAATGCCTACAAAGAAGTATAAGCCTACTACTCCGGCGAGAAGACATATGAGCGTGCCGACCTTCGAGGAGATCACAAAGTTTGAGCCCGAGAAGAGCCTCATCGTTACAAAAAAGAAGTTCGCCGGAAGAAACAGCTACGGCAGGATCACCGTTCGTCATAAGGGCGGCGGAAACAAGCTTAAGTACAGAATCATCGATTTCAAGAGAAGCAGTGAGCTTCCCGCAACCGTGATCGGTGTCGAGTACGACCCCAACAGAAGCGCGTACATCGCACTTCTTCAGAACACCGAGGGAGAAAAGAGCTACATCATAGCTCCCGTCGGTCTGACCGACGGCGACGTTGTATACACCGGTGCTGACGCAGATATCAAGCCCGGCAATACACTTCCCATCGAAAACATTCCTGTCGGTGCTTTCATTCACAACATCGAGCTCTATCCCGGCAAGGGCGCTCAGCTCGTTCGTTCTGCAGGCGTTGCTGCACAGCTCATCTCCAAAGAGAACGGAGTTGCGCAGGTAAGACTTCCCTCGGGCGAGGTAAGAATCATCCGTCTTGACTGCAAGGCAACGATCGGTCAGGTCGGCAACATCGAGCACGATACCGTTAAACTCGGTAAGGCCGGTAAGAAGAGACACATGGGCATCCGCCCGACAGTCCGCGGTTCCGTAATGAACCCTTGTGATCACCCTCACGGTGGTGGTGAAGGTAAGTCGCCTATAGGCAGACCTTCTCCCGTAACTCCCTGGGGTAAGCCTGCTCTCGGTTATAAGACCAGAAACAAGAAGGCAAGAACAGACAAGTTCATCGTAAAACGCAGAAACGCTAAATAAGGAGGGAATATAAATGAGCAGAAGTTTGAAAAAGGCACCTTACGTTGAAGAAAAGCTCTACGCTCGTATCTGTGCCATGAACGAAAAGAACGAGAAGAAAGTACTCAAGACTTGGTCTCGTGCATCTACAATATTCCCTGAGTTTGTAGGACACACCATCGCGGTCCACGACGGAAGAAAGCACGTTCCGGTATACGTGACCGAGGATATGGTCGGACACAAGCTCGGCGAGTTCGCACTTACAAGAACCTTTAAGGGACACGCAGGTTCCAAGACATCCAACAACGGTAAATAAGCAAGGGAGGAATAATTCGTAATGGAAGCAAAGGCAATCCTTAGACATGCAAGAATTTCCCCGCGCAAGGTTAAGATCGTTCTCGACCTCATCAGAGGCAAGGATGCAGGAACCGCAATGGCAATTCTCAAGAACACCAACAAGGTTGCTTCTGAATTGCTCATAAAGCTGCTGGGAAGCGCAATCGCAAACGCAGTAAACAATTTCGAGATGGATGAGACAAAGCTTTACGTATCCGAGTGCTTCGTATGCCCCGGCCCTACTATGAAGAGAATAATGCCCAGAGCAAAGGGAAGCGCAGACAGAATACTTAAGAGAACGTCCCATATAACCATCGTAGTTAAGGAAAGAGACTAAGAAAAGGAGGTAAGAGCTTAATGGGTCAGAAGGTAAATCCCCACGGTTTGCGCGTGGGTGTAATCAAAAACTGGGACTCGAGATGGTTCGCTTCGGACGAAAAGTTCGGCGACACACTCGTATCCGACTATAACATCAGAAAGTACCTCAAGAAGGAGCTGCAGGCTGCAGGCGTTCCCAAGATCGAGATCGAGCGCGACAGCCAGAGAGTACGCGTATTCATTCACTGTGCTAAGCCCGGTATGGTTATCGGACGCGGCGGCGCAGAGATCGAAAAGTATAAGAATGAGCTCCAGAAGATGGTAGGCATGCCCGTTGCCCTCAACGTTGTTGAGGTAAGACAGCCCGACCTCGATGCACAGCTCGTAGCAGAGAACATTGCTGCACAGCTCGAGCGCCGTGTCGCTTTCCGTCGTGCAATGAAGATGGCGATCAGAAACACCATGAGACTTGGCGCAAAGGGAATCAAGATCACCTGCGGAGGCCGTCTCGGCGGTGCCGAAATCGCAAGAAGCGAGCACTATCATGAGGGAACGATCCCGCTTCAGACGCTCAGAGCCGACATTGACTACGGCTTCTGGGAAGCCAATACGACCTACGGTAAGATCGGCGTCAAGGTATGGATATACAAGGGCGAGGTTCTTAACGAGGTAAACAGACCGTCTGATAACGCATCCAGAGACAACAGACGCAACGATCGCCGTGATAACAGAAACAACGGTGAGAGACGCGGCCGCCGTCCCGAGGGCGCAAGAGGCGAGAGAGCGCCGAGAGAAGGAGGACGTAAATAATGTTAATGCCGAAGAGAGTTAAGTACCGTCGTGTTCAGCGCGGCAGACTTAAAGGAAAAGCAACCAGCGGCAATAAGGTTACAAACGGTTCTTACGGTCTTGTAGCACTTGAGCCCGCTTGGATAACAAGCAACCAGATCGAGGCTGCCCGTATCGCGATGACAAGATACATCAAGAGAGGCGGTAAGGTCTGGATCAAGATATTCCCCGATAAGCCTATCACAGAGAAGCCTGCCGAGACTCGAATGGGTTCCGGTAAAGGTTCGCCTGAGTACTGGGTTGCAGTAGTTAAGCCCGGAAGAGTTATGTTCGAGATGGACGGAGTTGCAGAGGACGTTGCAAAGGAAGCTATGCGTCTTGCATCTCACAAGCTCCCCATCAAGTGCAAGTTCGTAGTAAAGGAGGAAGCATAAGCGATGAAGGCTAAAAAGTTTAAAGAAGATCTTAGAAGTATGAGCACTGAAGAGCTTAATGCAAAACTCAAGGAACTGAAGGAAGAGCTCTTCAATCTGCGCTTTCAGCATGCGATCAACCAGCTTGACAATCCCCAGAGAATGGTAGAGGTTAAGCGCAATATCGCACGTGTAATGACAATCCTTTCAGAGAAAAATGCGTAAGGAGGAATAGTCATGGAAGAAAGAAATCTTAGAAAAGTAAGAGTCGGAACAGTAGTCAGCGATAAGATGAACAAGACAGTTGTTGTAGCTATCGAGGACAATGTAAAGCATCCGAAGTACGGCAAGATCATCAAGCGCACACTTAAGGTACACGCACACGACGAAGAAAACATCTGCGGCGTAGGCGACAGAGTAGAGATCATGGAAACAAGACCTCTCTCAAAAACAAAGAGATGGCGCATTGTTGAAATAATCGAAAAAGCTAAATAATTTAGCTCCATAAAAACCATATACAGTAAATACGGCAAAAATCGTATTGAAATCAGGAGGAAAATAAAGTGATACAGCAACAAACATTAATGAAGGTTGCCGATAACACCGGAGCTAAAGAGCTGATGTGCATTCGCGT
>CAYQEY010000030.1:0-19213 GCA_964416635.1 uncultured Lachnospiraceae bacterium
CAAGTCTGTAGCGGACTTTCACCCCCAAGTGATAGCGCATGCCGAGCGCACATAATAAGAGCATATCTGAAGGATCTCAGATATGCTCTTTAATATTATCTCGCTTTGAATCTGTACTCTGTGGTATAATCGTAAACTTCTCCGGGCTTTAGCACGCAATTTGTGAAATGTGGCTTGTTTATACTGTCGGGCATAAACTGGGTTTCAAGGCAGAAGAGTATCTGGGGGGTTTGAACATATCCGCCCTTGAATGGATAATCTGCGTTCTTTATAAAGTTTCCGCTGTAGAACTGTACGCAGGGCGAGTTGGTATAGAGTTCAAGAACACGTCCGGTCAGCTCGTCGTATGCTTCTCCACGCTTTGCCGGCTCTTTAAGGGCTCCGCCGACGAAATTAAAGCAGTGGTCGTACCCGCCTGCAATGATAAGATCCTTGTCGTCAGCACCGATATCTCTGCCGATCTCCTTGGGCTCTCTGAAGTCAAATGGAGTACCTTCAACAGGGCGAAGCTCACCGGTGGGGATCAGTGTCTCACCTATGGGAAGATAGGTATCTGCATCAAGCTGAAGCTTGATAGGATAAATACTTCCCGCCGCATAGCCTCTTAGGTTGAAATATGCGTGGTTTGTAAGGTTAACTATAGTGGTCTTATCCGTGGTAGCCTTATAATTGATCTTCCAGCCGTTTTCGTTTGTAAGAGTGTAAGTAACGGTAAGATCGAGGGTTCCCGGGAATCCTTCGTCACCGTCGGGAGACACTACGTGTAGCTCGAGCGTCGGCTCTTCCGCGTCGATGACGGTTACGTCGAATATCTTCTGGTTAAAGCCCTTGTCGCCTCCGTGGAGAAGATTTCCGTTAGCCTCGGTGTGATAAAGCTCATAGTTTTTGCCTTCAAGAGTGAATTTGGCCTGATCTATTCTGTTTCCGAAACGTCCGATGAGCGCGCCTTGATAGCCATCCGCACCAACATAAGACTCAAGGCAGTCATAGCCGCCTATGATATCGGTGAAACAACCGTTTCTGTCCGGCACGCGGAGCTCTGTTACGATGCCGCCGTAGTTCAGCACCTTCATAGACATATCGTTTTTATTTACGAGAGTGTAGCGATATACCTCTCTTCCGTCGGACAGACGCCCATAAAGTTCCTTGGTAATTCTCATTTTATAATATCTCCTTAAAGCTCAGGATTCGTATCCGTTCGGATTCTTGATCTGCCAATTGTAAGAGTCACGGCACATATCCTCAATATTGTATTCCGCCTTCCATCCCAGCACGTTATATGCCTTTGCGGGATTTGCATAGCATTCGTCAATATCACCCGGTCGGCGGGGTGTTATCTTATATTTTATGGTGATGCCGGTAGCTTTCTCGTAAGCCTTTACGATATCAAGAACCGAATAGCCGACACCTGTACCTATGTTGAAGTGCTCAACTCCGCTTACCTTCTCTGCGCGCTCAATAGCCTTAAGATGTGCCTTAGCAAGGTCAACTACATGTATATAGTCGCGGACTCCGGTTCCGTCGTGAGTTTTATAATCGTTTCCGAACACAGACAGACACTCCCTTCTTCCGGATGCGACCTGAGTGATGTAAGGGAGAAGGTTGTTCGGAATTCCCTGAGGATCCTCGCCTATAAGTCCGCTCTTATGTGCTCCGATGGGGTTAAAATAGCGAAGGATGGAAATACTCCATTCGTTGTCAGCTGCGTAGAGATCGCTGAGTATTCTCTCTATCATCAATTTGGTCTCTCCATAGGGATTGGTTGTTGAGAGAGGAAAATCCTCGGTTATCGGAACACTTGCGGGATTACCGTAAACGGTTGCCGAAGAACTGAAAACTATTCTCTTTGCACCGTGCTTCTGCATGATATTGCAAAGATTGAGAGTTCCGGTGATATTGTTGTGATAGTAGAGCAAGGGTTTTGCGCAGGACTCTCCGACAGCCTTGAGCCCGGCAAAATGGATGCAACTGTCGATATCGTTTTCCTCAAATACCTTATCGAGTGCATCGTAATCGAGCAGATCTACCTCATAAAACTTGAAATCCTTACCGGTGATCCTTCTGACTCTGTTGAGAGCTTCGGGCTTGCTGTTTACAAAGTTATCAACAACAACGAGTTCCCTGCCGGCTTCAAGAAGCTCTACCATTGTGTGCGAACCGATATATCCGGCGCCGCCCGTGATCAAAATTGCCATTTTTGTTCCCCCTGAATTTATATTGTAAAGTTATATTATTTTGTAACGGTACTCGGATAAACACCGCTCTTTTTGAGTGCTTCGATGCTTTTCGTGACAAATGTCTTGTCGTTCTTATAGGTAACACCGTACCATGAGTCCTCGGATCTGTATACCTTTACATCGCACTCACCCCTCTTAAGCATATCGCATACGGCGAGCGGCAAATAATACTCGCACTTAAGCCCGTCTGCATGTTTCAGGCTGAGAAATTCCGAAAATCCCTTTTCTAAGAATTCGAAAATATCGGGCGTAAATCCCCAGCAATTCATAGACGCTGTGGAGCGCAATGGGATCTCGATCTCGGTTCCGTTTTCGACACACACGGCTACGTCTCCGTTCGGGCGGATCGAAGTCCTCTCGGTTACCGACAAAAGCATTCCGTTTTCGTCTACCTCACAAATGCCGCGTGCGACCGTGCCGTTCTCCGTAAGAGTATTTTCAAGAATATATCCTACCATTGCATAGCAGGGTTTATTGCTTTTGCCCTCGTGCATTGAAAGATGTTTTGCAAGCAGCTTGTACGCACTTCTGCCGTAGAAGTCATCGGCGTTTATTACCATAAACGGCTCGTTGACTATATCTTTTGCAGCAAGTAAGGCGTGAGCCGTACCCCAAGGCTTAACTCTGCCCTCGGGAACCGCAAATCCGTCGGGAAGCGCGGTAAGCTCCTGAAAGGCATATTCCACTTTTATCCTGTTTTCAAAGCGTTTTCCGATTGTCTCACGGAAGATATCAAGATTTTCCCTTTTGATTACGAAAACTACCTTGTCAAATCCGTTTATCATGGCATCGTAAACAGAAAAATCTATAATAAATTCTCCGTCGCTCGTAACCGGATCTATCTGCTTAAGACCGCCATATCTTGAGCCCATACCTGCAGCAAGAATAACTAAAGTCATGGTTTTCTCCTCACTTGGAATTATTTTGTGTTTACACACACAACCATTTTATATTATACTATATTTCGCCGAATTTTAAAGAACTTTTTTGTTTTTTTTACATTTTGTTTACATCTTCACGTCTGAAATATTTACCAATCAAATTCTGAATACAAAACGTCATTTTCGGTTAATACTCCTGTCAATAAAATTATTTTTTCGGGAGTGTTTATGTACTATAACAAAGTTGAAATATGTGGTGTGAACACCTCGACTCTTAAGGTATTATCCGATGAAGAAAAGCGTTCACTTCTCCTGCGTACAAAGGCGGGAGATGAATGTGCAAGGCAGGAGCTGATATACGGAAATCTTCGGCTCGTGCTGAGCATAATACAACGCTTTACGGGAAGACGTGAAAATCTTGATGATCTGTTTCAAGTAGGCTGTATAGGCTTGGTCAAAGCGGTAGACAATTTCAATACGGAGCTTGATGTGAAATTTTCAACCTATGCCGTACCTATGATAATAGGAGAAATACGCAGATATTTGAGAGACAACAATTCCATACGGATCAGTCGTTCACTCAGAGATCTCGCTTATCGAGCACTTCAGGTACGAGAAGAACTGCTTCGTGAAAAAGAGACTGAACCTACCGTGGACGATATTGCTGCAAAACTCGGCGAAAAAAAGTCATCAGTGGTAAGGGCCCTTGAAGCTATAGTTGAACCGATCTCTCTCTACGAGCCGATATTTAATGAAAGCGACGGAGATTCGGTTTATGTGATAGATCAGATAAGCGATGCGAACAGTTCTGAGGAAATATGGCTTGAAAATATAGTTCTGCGAGAGGCTATGACAGAGCTAAGCGAGCGAGAGCAAAAAATAATCCTGATGAGATATTATTGCAACAAGACTCAAATGGAAATAGCAGAAGAGATCGGTATCTCTCAGGCGCAGGTATCAAGACTTGAAAAGAGTGCTCTTAACAGAATGAGATCAAAAATTTAAATTTACGGTATATTGGCACACACTCTGTCATAAAATTGAGTATAAGAAAATGACGGAGGTTTAATTATGTCTAACATCTACCGCCCCGAAGGATATTTGCTCGGACGATCCGATAACAAGGAATATCTATCCTCTCTTTCAGGACTTGAACGCGCTATGAGCGAGGGAAAAATACTTGAGTCAACCGTTCTCTTTTGCGACAGCAATATGCGTCTTCATATAGATCTCGGAAATATCTGCGGAATAATGGAAAAAGACGAGGCAGTATTTTGTCGTCCCGGTGAGAGTGTGAAGGATATTGCGATCATAACGCGTGTGGGAAAACCAATAGCTTTTAAGATCATTGGTTTTTGCAAAGAGAATGGCGGAAAGACGGTCGCCATTCTCTCACGGCGTGCCGCGCAACGTGAATGTAACGACGTGTTCTTATCCTCACTGCGCTCAGGCGACATCATTCCTGCAAGCGTTACACATCTTGAAAGCTTTGGCGCATTTGTTGATATAGGCTGTGGACTTTCCTCTCTGCTGACCGTGGACAGTATATCGGTCTCTCGCATTTCGCATCCGCGAGACAGAATTTCGGTCGGTGAGAAAATATTCGTTGTTGTAAAAAGCAAGGATATACAGAGCAACAGAATATATGTAAGTATGCGCGAGTTACTCGGCACTTGGGAAGAAAACGTTGCGGGCTTTGAGGTAGGGCAAACCGTTTCCGGGATAGTCAGAAGTATCGAAAACTATGGAGTTTTTATTGAGCTGACACCTAATCTCGCAGGACTTGCGGAGCTTAGAGAGGATATGCAAGGCTCAGCAGATGTCGCCGCGGTAGGAAGCACTACCGCAGTATACATAAAAAGCATAATTCCGGACAGAATGAAAATTAAGCTCGTCTTGATAGACTCATACAGAGGGGCGCTTAACGAATCAAGCAAAAAGCTAAAATATTTTATTGATGGAGAAAAGACACATCATATTTCATACTGGCTATATTCTCCGCTCCGATCTCAAAAAATCATTGAAAGCGTATTTGAGTAATCCCGGAGAATGAGCTCTTTCAAGCTAATTTTAAATCTGAAGCAACTTTGCTTCTACCGGGAGAGGATATAACAAGATAAGAATAAAATATATACCAAAAGGAAAAGAACCGTTCGATACCTCACGGTAAAAACGGTTCTTTTTTCTCTTGTGGGTGTCTCAATGAAACAGCTCGGTGTAAGAATATTTTCGTTAGATCTTTTCCTTAACCTTGGAAGCCTTGCCGACTCTGTCTCTCAAGTAGTAGAGTTTTGCTCTTCTAACCTTACCGGAACGAACGATGTCTACCTGAACAACGTTAGGAGAGTGGATCGGGAAGGTCTTCTCAACGCCGCATCCGTAAGATACACGTCTTACTGTGAATGTTTCGGAGATTCCACCGCCATGCTTAGCGATAACGGTGCCTTCGAACATTTGGATCCTCTCGCGTGCACCTTCCTTGATTCTGTTGTGGATACGAACTGTATCACCAACGTTTACGACCGGTACCTCGGTCTTAAGCTGCTCATTTGTAAAAGCCTGAAGTAAGTTATTCATCTTTCAGTCCTCCTTAAAAATCCGGGTATTCATGCAGAGCTTCGCAGCGGACTACCCTTAATCTTGCGTTTTACGCACATTACATCATATTATACCACAATTCTTTTTAAATTTCAATAGTTTTTTAAATATTTTTTCTTTTTTTGCCTAAAAATTTCTTTGATACGGAAATAATTGCCGCAAAGATCTCTCTGCCGTTAAATATCGCCATAAATGCGAGCATAGCAAGCTCGGTCAGCACCCAATACGGAAGCTCGAATATCATTATTAAGGACTGTGCGGCTATGACCAAAGTATTGACACTAAGACGAACTATTCTCAGATTGAAGCGCAGATATTTTGCCGTATCGATTGCACGTATGACGAATGCTGAAATATAGCTTATTGCCGTAGCAACTGCGGCACCCATCGCTCCGTAGGTCGGTATAAACAAGAAGTTAAGCACTATATTGGCAGCTGCCCCGACACTTGCGGTAATAAGTGAACGAACACTTCTCTTTTCTACGAAATAAACACTTCCCATAAAAGACGATAGCGCCGAGAATATCATTGCAACTCCCAAAACAGGCACGTATTTCCAGGATGAATAATAAGAGACGTCAAGCAATAATTTAGTTAACGGTTTGGACAGGATGACCAAGGCAGATCCGCCCATAAACATTATTCCGACGTAGTTGCGGTAGACTGTGTCGAAAAATTTCGCCCTTTCATCGGGTGTTGAATCTCTCACAGAGGAAAACTGCCATGCCTCGATAAATACACCGCCTGCAAGCGAAATCAAGGTAGGAAGTTTGTATGCCGCCGCATAAAGTCCGTTTTCTGCCGCACCGCAAAACGCAGTCACTATAAATCTGTCGCTTGCCGATGTGATCATCCACATCAATGTAGTTGGGATATACGGAATACTGAATTTCAGCATACTTGCCAAAAGTCCTTTTTCGGAATAGCTGAACACAACGTCCTTATAGAGCCTGCATCCGAAGAATAGAGCGACCGTGATAATAAGATCCGATATAGCTACCGAAAGAACATATCCGAGTACGCCCATGTCAAAGACTACGAGGAACAGAATATTAAAAAGAATAGTCAGAACAGTATTGACTATGCCTTGAATTGCAAACGCCTTTGTCTTATTGCAGGCACGAATATAGTTGGCGCATATCAGATGCAGATTTGCAGAACAGACGTAAAGCAAAACAAGCCATATATATCCGTCGTATATATCAAAAAATCCGAGCAGCTGAACGAGAAGAGAAAGTGGAATTATGCCTATAATAACCACCCTCAGCGCATTTGAAAATACAATTTTTCGTTTATCCTCTCCCGCGTCAATTGCGAATCTGAACAGTCCGTCTCCTATTCCGAGTGCCGCGAGCGGCATTATCAGATTGGCAGTCTGCGTCAGAATATCCGCCGTACCGAATTGTTCTGTAGAAAGCAGTGCGGTATAAAGAGGCATAAGCAGGAAAACAAGTACCTTTGAAACAAAGGTACCTGCTCCCAAAATAGCAGTATTCGACAGCAATCGCGTATACTTGCTCATATATCAATCACAGTTTTCCCAGTTATGATAAACGTTCATAACGTCATCGTCGTCCTCAAGTCTTTCAATAAGCAAGCCCATAAACTTGATATCATCCTCGTTGTCAAGCGCTACGTAGGTTGAGGGAATCTTGTCCTTCTCAGCAGAGGCAATAGTATAGCCCGCCGCTTCGAGAGACTCCTTTACTGCGTAAAGATCGTCCGGCTCGGTATATATTTCAAATACCTCTCCCTCGGATGCAAAGTCCTCTGCTCCTGCCTCAAGAGCGGTTTCCATGAGCTTATCCTCATCAATATCCTCATCCTCGTTGGAAATGATGATCACGCCCTTATCCGTAAAGAGATAAGAAACGCAACCGGTCTGACCCATATTTCCGTGATACTTTGAGAAATACGCTCTCACGTTGCCTGCAGTACGGTTTCTGTTATCTGTGGTAGCCTCAACTATGACGGCAATACCGGCAGGGCCGTATCCCTCATAAACTACCTCCTCGTAGCTTTCGCCCGTAGAGCCCATAGCCTTCTTTATGGTTCTTTCGATGTTATCGTTAGGTACGTTATTGGACTTTGCCTTAAGGATAAGGTCGCGGAGCTTGGAATTGGATGCAGGATCTCCGCCGCCCTCTTTAACCGCTATCGTGATCTCTTTACCGATCTTTGTGAACACCTTAGCCCTTTGTGCATCGGTCTTTTCCTTTTTGTGTTTGATATTAGCCCATTTACTGTGTCCGGACATAATTTTTACCTCTCTATAAACAATTAAAATATAAACAATTAGATTTTTTCAGTCTTCTCAAGACATATAAGCCCGAATGCGTTACCAAGTACGGTCCTTGCCGCCTCTGTAAGCGCGAGTCTGGTATTCCTTATTTGCTCATTATCTGCGCCGAGTATTGAGCAATTATGATAAAATCTGTTATACGCTCCTGCCACGTCAAGAATATATCTCGTCACTACTGACGGTTCATACTCTTCTATAGCTTCTCGAACCACCTCTTCAAAGCGAGAAAGTGTCTTAAGTAACGCAGTTTCCTCGGGCGACGTTATCACAAGCTCGGCATTCTTATCATAATCACCGGATTTGGCAAGCACCGAACAGGTACGTGCATAAGTATACTGAACGTAAGGTCCGGTATTGCCTTCAAAGCTGAGCGCATCCTCCATCATAAAGTTGATGTCGCGGATACGGTTGTTTGAAAGGTAGTAAAATACTATAGCACCGACTCCGACAGCCTCGGATATCTTATCTCTGTCCGGCAGATCGGGATTCTTCTCTTTTATTATTGTCTCTACCTTTGCGATGGACTCTGCAAAGAGGTCGCGAAGGAGAATTACATTACCTGTTCTTGTGGCAAGTTTTTCGCCGTTTATGCTTACAGTGCCATACGGAACGTGAACGAGCTTATCGTACCAATCGTATCCCATAAGCTCCACGACCTTGAACCATTGCGCAAAGTGCAAGCTCTGTCCTGCGCTCGTAACGTATATCATTTTATCAAAATCATAGGTTTCCTTACGGTAAACAGCCGCCGCTATATCTCTGGTTGGGTAAAGCGTGGAGCCGTCGCGCTTAAGAATGAGACAAGGCGGCATTCCGTAGGGCTCAAGGTCAACTATAGATGCACCGTCATCTATCTTAAGCAATCCCATCTCACGAAGCTTTTGAACCTGTGCGGGCATTTTGTCAGTATAGAAAGATTCTCCCTTGTAGCTGTCAAATTCTATGCCAAGCTGCTTATATGTCTTCTGATATTCCGAAAGGCTTATTTCAACAAACCATTTCCAAAGCTTTATGTTTGCCTCGTCGCCATCCTCAAGTTTGCGGAATTCTTCTCTTGCTTGATCATTAAGCGAGCCGTCCTTCTCGGCTTCCTCGTGGAATTTTACGTAAAGTTCAACGAGCTTGTCGATTCCGCCGCTCTCAATAAGCTCTGCATTTCCCCATTTGCGATATGCAACGATGAGCTTACCGAACTGCGTGCCCCAGTCGCCGAGATAGTTGATGCCTACGCATTTGTAGCCTGCAAACTCATGCAGACGTTTCAGTGAATGACCGATGACGGTGGTACCCAGATGTCCTATGTGGAAGGGCTTTGCAACGTTGGGGGAGGAGTAGTCGAGAACTACGGTCTTTCCCACTCCCATTTCTGCGGGAGCACCGTATTTATCTCCCTTATCCTTTACCTCTGTAATCACCTTTTTTGCAAGATATTCGCCGCTGAGGTATATGTTAAAGTATCCGTTTACAGCTTCGGCTCTATCAACGCAATCCAAAGAAAACTCCTCTGAGATCGTCGTAGCGATTTTCACGGGTGCCATACGCAATACCTTGCTGAGCTTAAAGCAAGGAAGCGCGAGATCTCCCATTTTTTCGTCCGGCGGATACTCAAGCATACCGTATATATCTGCACTGCCGAGTCCGGAATCGGCCTTTATTTTTTTCAGTATCTCGGCGATCTCATCAGAGATCATTTTCTTTATTGATATCATTATAAGACTCCTATATATTTCTGCAACTTTTTCATTATACTACAAAATGGGTATTTTTTCAAGTGTTTAGACGGAATTTATTTAAAAGCAAATCAATATTTTTTACCGTCTGCTATCATTTCACGAGCCGCCTCAATTTGAACCTCGGTAAGCTCGATTCCTCCAAGGATCCTTGCTATCTCCTGCACCCTGCCTTCACTGTCGAGTGCACTGACCGAGCTTTCGGTTCTTCCGTCTATCTCGTTTTTTGAAACGAAGAGATGTGTATCGGACAACGAAGCTATCTGTGCCGAGTGAGTAACACAAATGACCTGAGCGTTCTTTCCTATCTCCTTAAGCTTTATTCCGACCTTTCGCGAGGTCTTGCCCGAAATCCCCGCGTCTATTTCGTCAAATATGACTGTATCTATCTTGTCGGCGAGATTGAGCACGTTTTTTAATGAGAGCATTATTCTCGCAAGCTCACCGCCCGACGCTATTTTAGCCATCGGCATCAGCGGTTCGCCGGCGTTTGGAGCGATCATAAATTCGATCTCGTCGATACCGTAGGCATTAAAATCCTTTGATCCCTGCATTTTCACCTCAAAAGCTACCTTTGGCATATCCAGAAAGGCGAGTGTTTCGGCAACGCTCTTTGAAAGTCCGTGTGCCGCTTTACGCCTCTTGTCGGAGATCTGCTTTGCAAGCTCACGTGCCTGTCCTTTGATCGCCTCAAGGTCTGCTTTAAGATCTGCAATTCTGTCGTCGGCGTTATCGATAATGTCAAGCTTTTCAATTGAATTCTTCCTAAACTCAAGCACTTCCTCTACAGTAGCGCCGTATTTGCGTTTTATACGTGCTATCGTGTCAAGCCTTTCTTCGGCCTTATCAAGCTGTGCTGTCGGATCGCCGTCCCCGATATCCGAAATAGACGAAACACTTGCCGCGATGTCTTCAAGCTCGTATTTCACTTCTGCCAGCCTTGCCGCCAACGATCCCGCCTCAGGCAGAGCATCGGATATGGAATCCAAAGCACCGGACGCACGGTCGGTCAAGTATATGGCTCCCATTCCCTTGCCGCCCTCGAGCGCTTTTTGCACAAGCAAGCAGCATTTGTTTATTCGTTCGGTGTGTCTGAGTTTCGTCACCAACGCTTCAAGTGTTTCTTCTTCGCCCTGCTTAAGCTTCGCTGAATTTATTTCATCGATCTGATATTTCAGCATATCACGCAAGCGCGTCTGCTCTCTTGCATCTTTCGAAACCGAATCTATCTCTGCTTCAAGATGAAGCATTTCTTTATATTTTTCGTAATACTCGGACCTCAACTCTCTATTTCCCGCATAGGCATCAAGTATATCCACGTGGCTTTTGGGATCAAGCAATCTTATATTGTCATTTTGACCGTGAATACAAAACAGTCTTGAAGCCGCCTCGCGCAACAGAGAAAGAGTTACAGGTCTTCCGTTAATGCGGGCTGCAGAGGAGCTTTGCGTGATACTCCTCGAGAGCATTGCCGATCGATCGGAAGCATCAAATCCCATTTCGCAAAGCTCAGCGCAGACGTCGTCATCAAGATTGGTAAAAAGTGCGCTCACCTCTGCTCTGCCCTCACCCGATCGGATAAGCTCTCTGTCGGCTCTGGATCCGGAAAGGAGATTGAGGCTGTCTATTATTATTGACTTTCCCGCTCCCGTCTCGCCTGTCAGCGCCGTCATACCGTCGTTAAACTCAATATCAAGACATTTCACGACAGCCACGTTTTCTATATGAAGCGACTCAAGCATTGAACATACTCCTTTCGTGCAATATCGTTCGGATATCAGAAGGTCTTCATAAGGTCTGTAAGTGTTTTGCTTATCTGCTCCGCACTTTCCGTGTCTCTTGTTACGATAATTATGGTGTCGTCTCCCGCAACGCATCCGAGGATACTGTGCATATTCAGCGCGTCAACTCCCGACGCCACTGCCTGCGCAAGGCCCGGATATGTTTTAATCACTATGTTATTCAACGAATGATCGACCTGAATTATTGAATCGACCATGGCATTGTTGAATTTAATACTTCCCGCGTGCTGTCTTCCGACGTTGACTGCATATCTGTAAGTTCCTCGTGCCGTAAGTGTTTTAGTCAGCTTAAGTTCCTTAAGATCTCTTGATACGGTGGCCTGAGTTACTTTAAAGCCCTCGCTCTGCAGACGTCCCATCATTTCTTCCTGAGTTTCGATCTCATACCTTGATACAAGCTCAAGTATTCTTTTTTGCCTTTGTGATTTCATCTGCAAGCACCTCTTTAAACAAATTTTTTCATGCGGATCTTGGAATAGAAATCTTCGTTTTTGATTCTTAAAAGCTTTGCCTTAAGTGCTGACTTTGTTATTACTGCCATATCTCCTAAAAACAAATCGAAAGTAGCCCGTCCGTCAACGGTAAGATGCAATACACGCTCGCGTACGCAAATATTTTTGACCTCAAGAGACGCGCTGTCGGGAAAAATGAGCGGTCTTGCTATCAGCGAGTGTGGGCATATGGGAGTTACGCAAAAGCAGGAAAGCTTTGGGTCTATTATAGGTCCGCCGGCAGACAACGAATATGCGGTAGATCCGGTTGGAGTTGCTATAACAAGCCCATCTGCACGGTATTCGCTGACGAGCCGACCGCTGTCCGAAAGCTCAAGATCTATTATTCTTGCCGTTGTACCGTTAGCTATCACAGCCTCATTGAGGGCATAGGCTGTAAAACGGTTATGTCCCTTGCTTGATTTTATCTCGACCCTCAGCATTGCGCGTTCATCAAGATGAAAATTGCCCTTGAATATCTCCTCAAGAAGATCCAGCTCGTTCATTTCAAGCTCGGTCATGTATCCGACCCGTCCCATATTTATGCCAAGTATGGGTATTCCTGCAGGGGTGGCTCTGCGAGCCGCCTCAAGCATAGCCCCGTCGCCGCCTATAGCTACGATAAGATCCGAATCTGCATAGATATCATCGATGGGAATATATGAGAACTCGGTTCTGTGCTGACGTGAACGCATTACTCTCTCCTTGTACGATGAAGGAATATAGACCTTATCAACATATCCGCACAGCTTATCCGCCACTGTCATTGCAGCAGATAGCTTTTCCTGAATATTATAATTTGTTATTATTGCAATTCTTTTGATGTCATTCATTATCTTTATCCCTAAAGTGAGGTTATCCTCTTAATATATTTATCGTCAACATCGGGCTTGAGACATGCTGTTTTTACAAAATATGCAAGATATTCCTTATTTCCGTCTCCGCCCTCGATCGGAGATCTTATCAATCCAATGCAATTAAATCCGTTTTCGGTTGCCGAATTTATAACGCGCTTAGCGGCAAGAAAACGATATGCTGAGTTGGTAACAACTCCATTCTTACCGAGAGCCTGCCTGCCGGCTTCAAACTGAGGCTTGATAAGACTGACAAATATTCCGCCGTCGCAAAGAACTTCGCTTACGCGAGGAATTATATAGGTCTGGGATATAAACGAAACGTCAGCGACTGCTATATCGCAAAAACCGTCTGTAGTCTCAAGCGTCATTTCTCTTGCATTGAAATGCTCGACAGAACGCACTCTCGGGTCGTTTTTCAGACTCTCGTGGAGCTGTCCTATGCCCGAATCTATCGCAATCACTTCTCTTGCTCCGCGTCTGAGCAAGCAATCTGTAAAACCGCCGGTAGATGCGCCGACATCTACCGCCTTTTTTCGGTTAACGTTTATTGAAAAGGCATCAAGCGCCGCCTGCAGCTTCACTCCGCCTCGGCTGACATAAGGAAATACCTGTTCTATTTTTACGTCATGCTCAATACTTTCATTTACTGTAGCAGACGGTTTCTTTATAAGCACACCGTCTATGGTCACAGCGCCCGCATCTATAAGGTCCTGAGCTTTTTTTCGGCTTTTTGTATACCCGGATTCGCTCAAATAAAGGTCTACTCTCATATTTTTATATTACAAAATACATGATCGAAGCAACGGCAATACCAAGTAAAAATCCAATAAACACCTGAAAAGGTGTATGCCCTACGAGCTCCTTAAGTCCTGTGTTTATATCGTCCATCTTACCCGAAAACAGCTCACTGGTAATTCTGTTTATTATGGTTGCCTGCTTGCCTGTTTCGTATCTTACCCCCGAAGCATCTATCATAACTATGACTGCAAACACGCCGCAAGCGGCAAAAATAGGTGTACCGAATCCCTGGCTCAAGCCTGCCGCAGTAGCCAATGCCACTACCGTTGCCGCGTGCGAGCTGGGCATTCCTCCGGTCGAAAAAAGAAGGACTCTCAGCGACATTTTTCTGTTTTGAAATACGCCGGTGAATATTTTTATTATCTGTGCACTGATCCACGAAACCAATGCGCTCATCAGCATATAATTGCCGAAAAAGTCCTTTATGCACTTAAAAACTACGTCCATTTTCATCCACCGCTCAGTTATTTCTATTCAACAGATACATTGCAAGTTCTTGAAGCGTATCTGAATGTTTCATATGTGATATCTCTGCAATCGCTTTATTTGTCAGCTCTTCGGCATATTTTTTTGCTCCGTTGACGTCGAAATAATTCATAAACGTAGTTTTGTTCGAGTCAGAGCAGAGCGTTTTGCCTACTATCATCTCATCACCTACAACGTCAAGCATATCGTCCACGACCTGAAAAGCAAGTCCTATATCTCGCGCATACGCACAAACACTTTTGGCAACATCGCTATCCTCGGAATATCCTGCCGCTATGCATCCAAGCAATGCCGAGAGCTCTATCATCCTTCCCGTTTTTAAGGAATGAAGTGTTAAAAGCTCATCAAAGGTAAGCTTTTTATTTTCTCCCTCAAGGTCCATGACCTGTCCGCATATCATCCCCATATCACCCGCGGCTAACGATATTTGCGTAACTGCATCGGTTACATCCGAAGCATCTGCATATTTATTCGTTGCCGCCGCAAGAAAGGCATTTGTCAGCAAGGAGTCACCGGCAAGGAGCGCACAAGCCTCACCAAACACTTTATGATTCGACGGTTTTCCACGTCTCATGTCGTCGTCATCCATGCAGGGCAGATCGTCGTGTATAAGCGAATATGTGTGTATCATCTCAACCGCCGTCGCAAACGGCATTGATGCTCTGACATCTCCGCCGAGCATTCGGCAGACCTCGTTGACAAGAAAAGGTCTTATTCGTTTGCCGCCGTCCAAAAGTGAATATTTTTGAGCATTTATGATTATCTCATAATATTCTCCGCAGTTTTTGCCATCGAAGAATTCTTCAAGAGCAGATTCGATATCCTTACTGTTCTCTGCAAGCTTAAATTTTATTCTTTCAAAATCCATTCTGTTCACCGATTAAGCGTTTATATCCGAGTTAAAATCTTTTTCCGTGAGCTCGCCGCTCTGAGAAAGCTGAAGCATCTTTATCTTTCTCTCTGTGGTCTCGAGCTTTGCGTTGCATATCCGGGCAAGCTTCACTCCTTCTTCATAAAGTGCGAGTGCATTCTCGAGCTCTACTCCCTCGCGCGAGAGCTCCTCGGTTATTTTATCAAGGCGCTTCATAGCGTCTTCAAAATTGATATTTTCAATATTCGTGCTCATTTTATATCTCCCTCATTTGAGTTGATGGTTATATCTATTACCTTAGCATGGGCTTCTCCATCGGCAAACCTTATAAACATCTCATCGTCGACGTGCAGAGAAGCTGCAGAAGATATGACGCGTCCGTCGGGATTTCTCGTTACGCTGTAACCTCTTCCCATCACGGCAAGCGGATTTATTACCGTAAGCTTGTCAGCAGCCGCTTTGAGTGCACTTTCCTTTTGATTGTACACGTCATCGATCAGTCTGTCGAGCAGTTCTGTTTTATTCAAAAGCAATTTTCTTTCTGCATTAAGACGTGTCATAGGAGAAGATATTTCAAGTCTTTTTTCATTTGCCGAAAGAATCATTTTCTTTTCCGAGATCACTCTTGATACCGCGGCGGCTACACGCTCGAATGCGTCGTCAGGCCGCTGAGAATATTCGTTCTTATCGGGTACGGCAAGCTCTGCCGCCGCAGATGGCGTGGGAGCGCGGCGATCCGCAACGAAATCACATAACGTAAAATCGGTTTCGTGCCCCACTGCTGATATCGTAGGGATCCTTGATGCCGCAAGAGTCCTCACGACCCGTTCGTCGTTAAACGCCCAGAGGTCCTCTGCGGAGCCTCCGCCTCTGCCTATTATTATCACGTCGCAAGCATCGTAAGCATTTAGCAACTCAATTCCCATGCAAAGCGATTCGGGAGCACCTGCACCTTGAACAAGCGCGGGGTAAAGCAATATCTTTGACGCGGGCCATCTTCTTCCGGTAACGTTTATCATATCCCTGACCGCAGCACCCGTAGGAGAGGTTATGATACCGATACACGAAGGTATCTTTGGGATAGGTCTTTTTCGTTCCTGCGCGAACAGCCCCTCGTCGCTGAGCTTTTTACGCAATCTCTCATACTCTATTTGAAGAGCACCGATTCCGTCATCCAGCATAGCCGAAACGTATATCTGACATTTACCGCTCTTTTCGTACAGGGATATTCTTCCGTAGGCACGTACCCTCATTCCGTTATTGGCTGTAAATCTCAAGCTTTGCGCGGCAGAGCGAAACATCACAGCTGAAAGTTCCGCCTCTTCATCCTTTAACGTAAAATAGATATGACCGCTTGAATGGTATTTGAGATTTGATATCTCTCCGCAAATGCATATACTCGTCAGCAAGGCATCATTATCCATCAACATCTTAACGTAACGATTTGCCTCGCCCACCGAAAGCACTCCGTCCCGGTTGCTTGATATTCTGTATTCTGAATTCATACAGTACTCCTCTCCATTACCTTAAGCTGTGTCAGAATAGCCACTCCTGCCGCGTTGTCTGCCGAAAACTCCGGCTCGGCGAAATGCGCATCAAATCTTGAGGATATCTGTGCACGCATAATCTTGTTCGACATAACTCCACCTGCATAAAGAACCGGCATATCTTCGTATTTTTCAAGGATCTGTTTTGTCATCTCGCATAGTGTTTTGCAGATAAAATCAAACACGAACGCCGCTACAGCGCTTTTATCTTGAGTATCTCTGTAGATCTTTAAGGCTAAATTTTCCGCGCCTGACAGACTGCACGAGCAGTTATTAACACATATTCGTCTGTTTTCTAACTTACCCGAGTATCGTGCCGCGAGAAACTCAAGTTCTTTTCCACACGGAAAAGAGAGTCCCATCATAACGCCGACACGGTCTATAAGCTGTCCCGCGTTGATATCATTGGTCTCTCCGACAAGCTCAATTTCAAAGTCTGTCGCATTTGCGTTCGGCGTTACCAACAAGGCCTCGGTAGTTCCACCCGACACGTGAAAAGCGAGAAATTTCCGGCTCATAAGCCTTTGAGTTGCGCCGGAGGAATACATAGCCGCCATTATGTGCCCATGCTGATGTGAAGTCTCATAAATCGGAAGAGATCTTGCTGCCGCAAAGCTGTGTGCCGCCGCCACTCCGCAAAGAAAACACGGCATATACGAGCCTTCAACACGGCGCGGTACCGTCGAAACGCCCACCGCAACAGGTTCAAGATATTCAAGATCTTGTAAAAGCTTATCGCAAACTGTCGACAGATTTTTCGTATGAGCAAACACAGCATCAGACTGACGTAATCCTCGTTCTCCTTCCTTCACGGGAAGAGGTGCTTTAATGTTTGCAAGCACCTGTCCGTGCAGATCGCATATAGCTGCCGACGTGGTGTAATTACTCGTGTCAAAAGCAACGACACATTCTTTTTTAGTCATTTTTGCTGTTTCCTTCGGCTTCAAGAGCATTTTTTATGGAATTAAGAACTCCGTTTACGAATGCTTTTGCTTTAGGATCGTCAAATTTTTTGGTAAGCTCGACCGCCTCATTGATAGATACGCTGTAAGGTATATCTGCACAGAACATCATCTCATAGACGGCAAGTCGCATAACAGAGCGCGAAAGGCGCGTAAGACGGTGAGTCTTCCAACCGTTTGAATGAGTGCCTATAAGCTCATCTATCTTTTTGCGGTTTTCGCACACTCCGAAATATGCGCTCTTGATATATTCATCATCGGGAATTTCGCGGTTCTCGGTTGAAGTCGCAAATATCTCCGCGAAATTATCTTCGGTTTTAAATTCGGTCTCAAAGAGCAATCCAACAACGAGTTCCCTTGCTTCTTTTCTTTTAAGTCCGCTCATTTTGTGTTTTCCTTTCTCAAGACAGAGTTCTCAAAAAGCCTCCGGGCATAAATATCCATGCTACTTATATTATAAATCTTATTGGCTAAAAAGTCAAGATATTATGCATATTTTTAATAATTATTCATCGCAAATTTCATAAAAAAGTCGCCCTACCGTCATTTAACGGCAAAAGCGACTTAACATTATTTTTCATATATGAAAGTAAAGTCTTCCCAAGGAAGCTCTGCACCCGATTTTTTCATAAGCAGGTTATTAATATGAAGAAGCAGAGGGAAATCCTTGAGGTCTACCGCGCCCTTTTCGGCACTTATCAGAATCGCTCTGGCAACTCGCTCGGCTACTACGAGAGATTCAAGCGTTACTCCGTTTAGCTCAGCCTTAGCCTCGTCAATATTAAGTCCCCTGCCGAGAAGGATTCCGACGAGTCTAGTTCTGCCACCGTAAACCGTAACGTAAAGATCTCCAAGTCCCACCTTAAGATTTTCAAGTGTGATAGCACCTTGAAATTCAAGAAGCTTATACATTTCCTCAACAGCCTGACCGAATACAGCCGCCTGAGAATTAAAATGAAGCTCGCTGTCCATGCCGAATTTCTTTTGATTAAGTCCGATAGTAAGCGCTATCCCGAGTGCATATCCGTTCTTAAGAGCAACTGCGCTTTCAATTCCGGTAACGTCTGTAGTGATACTTATGTGATAATACTCGGTCTGCATAATCGATTTTAGCTTTGCAAGCACCGTAAGATCGTCTCCGCAGAAAGCAACCTCTGTTTGGTCGTGAGCTACAAGTTCATAACTTGTGCAAGGACCGCCCACGGCATTAAGCGAAAGCTTTTTGCCAAGCTTTTCTGCCTTAGCTTTCCATATTTGAGGATAGGTCAAAAGCTTTCCGTCAGGGGTGTCCATAAGTCCCTTTGTAACGGTAAGAATAGGAATTTCCTCCGGCATAATAGGAAGGATAACGTCAGAGAACCATTCCACTCCGAAGCTGCTCACACCTCCTATGATCATATCTGAGCCTGATATTGCCTGCACCACTTCCTCTATTTGATAGAATTTAACTCCGTCCGGAAAATCCTTTACAAACTTGGGATGTCTGTTGGTTGCAATGGACGTTTCTATTATCTCACGGTCAAGATGTGTTCCGACAAGTCTTACCTCGTGTCCGTTTTCACGTGCCGGAAAGGCAAGCGCCGAGCCCATCATTCCAGCCCCTATGATAGTTACGATAGCCATAATAAGCTCCTTTCTAAGCAAAAATAAG
>CAYQEY010000031.1:0-18228 GCA_964416635.1 uncultured Lachnospiraceae bacterium
GTATCCCCGCCGCGCGGCTCTCAATTGGAAAACGCAGTTTTACAATTGACTATTTTCAAATAATTTTTAAAGGAGAAAATTGATTATGGGCAGAGAAGTAAGAATAGGCATAATCGGGTGCGGCGGTATAGCTAACGGAAAGCATATGCCATCGCTCAAGCGCGTACCCGAGGCAAAAATGGTCGCTTTTTGCGATATCATTGAGGAAAAGGCGATAAAGGCGGCGCGCGAATACGGAGAGCCAGATGCGAAGGTGTACACCGATTATAAAGAGCTTCTTAAGGACGAAAGTATAGAGGTGATACACGTTCTCACCCCCAATCGTTCGCACGCGGATATAACAATAGACGCTCTCCGCGCAGGCAAGCACGTTATGTGTGAAAAGCCCATGGCAAAGACCGCGGCTGACGCAAAGAGAATGCTTGAGGCGGCTAAGGAGACCGGAAAGAAGCTTACCATAGGATACCAGCACAGACACAAGACAGCGAGCCAATACGCAAAACAGTACATAGACCGCGGCGATCTCGGAGACGTATACTATGCCAACTGCTATGCCATACGTCGAAGAGGAACCCCCAACTGGGGAGTATTTCTCAATGAGTACGAGCAGGGCGGCGGTCCGATCATCGATATCGCAACACACTCGCTTGACCTGACCCTCTATCTTATGAACAACTACGAGCCCGCAATGGTTCTCGGAAAGACCCACAAGGCGCTTGAGCATCCCGAAGCAGGAAATGCCTGGGGAGACAACGGTGTCAGCACGACTCCTCTTGAGGAAGCAGCTTGTGCTATGGTGGTGATGAAGAACGGTGCGACCATAATGCTCGAAACAAGCTGGGCGCTCAACACAGACCGCACGATCCAGGAGGGCAGCTGCCGCCTTTGCGGAAGCCGCGCAGGTCTGATGGTTGAGGAGAATAAGCTAAAGCTCAATAAGATCGACCTTGACAGGGCGGTGGACACAAATGTAGACCTGAGTGCAGGCGGCGTGGCATTCTACAGCGGAAGCACCTCCGACCCTGCGGCTACCGAGGCAAGACGCTGGATAGATGCGATCATCAACGACACCGACCCTGTGGTACTTCCCGAGCAGGCGTGCGTTGTGTCCGAGATACTTGAAGCCATCTACACCTCGTCAAAGACGGGAAAGGCGGTATATTTCGAATGAAAGTAGCAATTCTTGGGGTATGGCACGTTCATGCCGACGATTATACGAATATCGCAAAAAAATCAGGTGAAGTGGTCGGAGTCTACGACGAGGATAGTGAAAGATGTGCGGCGTTCGCACAAAAGCACGGGATCCCCGCATTTGAAACGCTTGAAGAGCTTCTTTCGAGCGATGCCGAGGGTGTGATATGCACCGCGGCTACAAATAGGCACAAAGATGTTTTGGTAGCTGCGGCAAACGCAGGCAAGCACATATTTACGGAAAAGGTACTTGCACTGACCGAGGAGGATTGCCTGGCTGTCAAGAATGCGGTGGAGAAGAACGGCGTGAGATTCGTTATTTCGTTTCTATGGAAGTCCTTCGGAAGTATGCGGAGCGTAAAGAGTGCAGTTGACGCCGGACTTATAGGCAAGCCGAACTATCTGCGTTTTTGCAACTGCCACGACGGAAGCACGAGCCATTGGCTACCGGCTCATTTTTACAACAAGGAGCAGTGCGGCGGCGGAGCGATGATCGACCTCGGCGCGCACGGAATGTATATTGCGCATTGGATACTCGGCGAGCCTGCGGGGTATAAGTCGTCGTTCGAGCATTTCTGCCGCGACGAACAGGATGCTGTACTCAACCCGGATAAGATCGAGGACAACGCCGTTACGGTAATGACTTATTCCGACGGAGCGATCGCGGTAAACGAAACCGGATTCGTCTCTCGCGGACGTCCCACGACGCTTGAGGTCGGAGGCACCGACGGATACGTTATATTTGACGGAACAAAGACACTTCTTCATGTCGGCTCGGAGATTCGTGAGCTTGAACTACCCCCGGATCTTCCTAAACCCATAGAGGCGTTTATGAGGGGTGATACACCGGATGGATGCGGAATAGACGAAGCTGTCGTTCTCACACGAATGATGGTCGGAGCTTATTCAAATATTTAAACAAAAAAAGTTGTGAACGCTATGTGCGCTCATAACAAAAAACCAAGGTCAAATCAAATGATCGATCTTGGTTTTTTTGTTGCTTTTGTATAGGGAAAATCAACTCTTACAATCTGACTCAGACACTTTTTGCATTATGGTCATCGGGTAAACTTTAACCCATCTTTTTGAGTTTATTCGTCTTGAATTTCTTGTAATACAGATAGAAGAAAAACGCAAAATTGACTATGACAATGAGTATCCATGACACGAGAAAGCATTGCATAAGTACATGGAATGTCGGGCAAAGCGGATAAATATACGTCATCCATATCATTCTGAACACAAAAACGCAGATGATGGAGTTTACCGTGCTGAATATGGAATACCCGAACGCCTGTATTACGTTTGAAAGTATTCCGTTGAGGCAGGCGATGACATAGGGCAGGATTATGTAGAGCATACGTATCTGGCCGAATGCAATTGCGTCTGCTTCGTCGACGAACAAAGACAGAATCGGCTCGGAGAATATACCGATGACCGCACTGAAGACTGCACCGAGCGTACACGATATGGCACCACACAAAATTATCGATTTTTTAACCCGTTTTTTGTTGTCCGCACCTACGTTTTGACCGACGAAAACTCCGACGGTCGAACCCCAAGGAGTGCTCGTGACCGAAGCCTCAATGCTTTCAATATTGATGGTTGCTGAGTTTCCTGCAATTGCGGCGGCTCCGAAAGAGTTCAGCGCCGATTGGATCTGCAGAGTGGCAAGCGAATAGAGAGCCGTGCTGAAGCCTATGGGCAGACCGTTGCCGATAAGCTTTTTGAAGGATGACCAATTCCACCTTGCACCGCGCAGCCGCAGGCGGCAGTCTCCGTCAAGGACGAGTATCCGTCTGAATACCAAAACAGCGCCGACGAGCTGTGAAACTGCAGTCGCAATGGCAACGGCGGCAACCTTTTCGGGAAGAACTGCGCAGAGAACGCAGTTGAGTACTACGTTCATGAGCCCCGATATTATCATGTAGCAGAGCGGTCTTTTGGAGTCGCCCGAGACCTGAAGGATATTCGAACCGAAATTATATATCATTATTGCGGGCGCGGATGCGAAGTAGATCTGCATATAAAGACGCGCATCGTCGTAGATGCTTTCGGGACATTGGGTCAGGGATAAAAATGAGGGCGCACAGGCTATTCCGATAAGCAGTGTCAAAATACCAAGCAGAAATGCCGTAACGACTGAAGTAAACACGGTTTGTTCGACCTTTTCTTTTACTCCTTCTCCCATGAGACGTGCAAGCACTATTTTAGCCCCGGTTGCAATTCCCAATGACAGGGTCGTGAGAAGATGAATGATGGTCGTCGTTGCTCCTACCGCCGCGACGGCGTTCGTGTCCGCCATCTGACCGAGAACCATAATGTCCACCGCGTTAAAAAGGCTTTGTATGAGTGCCACGAGAAGCAGTGGGATTCCAAAGGACAAAATCGAGCGGAAGAGGTTTCCGTTGAGGATGTCCACATTCTTAATGCGTGCTATATTGATCGCCTCCTTTTTACAATTGGCTGACAAAGTAAATTATAACATGAAAAATAAAAAAAGCAAGCGATTTTCAAAATTTTCGCTGCTTAAAATAAATTTTACGGATAGCTTTACAAAAGTGAAAACGTATGCTATAATTATCAGGCAAAATACCCCTATGTAAAAGGATAATAAAAATGATAACAGGATATGTATTTCTCGCCGTCGCACTTTTCTGTGGTGTGACAAAAGGATATTGCGGAAAACGCTCGAGCGGTATCTTGAAGCATACCTCGGATGCGTTGCTTGTAAATATTGTGCGAATGATAGTATGCATCGCCATTGGATTTGCGATCGCGGCGGTGCAGGGCAGCCTCACGCAGCTCGACGTAAACCCGACGGTATTGGGAATAAGTGCTCTTTCGGGTATATCCACCGCCGTATTCGTCGTTTCATGGTTGCTTTCGGTGCGCACCGAGGCGTATATGATGATAGACGTTTGCCTGCTTACGGGTGTGATCATCCCGATGGCACTCTGTGCAATACTCTACGGCGAGAGCATAACTCTTTGGCAGTGGATCGGAATTGCGGTACTCATGCTGGCGGGATACATAATGTGTACCTATAACGCAGGACTGAAGGGAAGAATGAAGCTCAGCACGATATTGCTTCTCTTTCTGTGCGCCGCAGGTAACGGATTTGCCGATTTTTCCCAAAAAATGTTTGTCAAGGCAAACTCGGGCATCGATGTGGCAGTATTCAATCTTTATACCTACATTTTTGCGACGCTCGCTCTTCTTTTGTGCTTTCCGATATTCAGGGCAAAGGATAAAAGGTCCGTTGCGCAAAATGGAGAGTCCTTCTCCTCGCCGATCGCCGTAGTAAAGCCTATCGTCGGCTACGTGTCGGTGATGGCACTCTGCCTTTTTTTGAATTCCTATTTCAAGACCGCCGCCGCTCAGTACCTGACGGCAACGCAGATATATCCGATCGTGCAGGGCGGTTCATTGGTCTGCTCAATGCTCATGGCACATTTTTTGTTTAAAGAAAAAATAAATCTGCGAGCCGTCGTCGGAATAGTTCTCTGCCTTGCCGCACTTCTTATCATAAATCTGACATAGATTTCCGGCAGTATGTATTTAATATTTTTCGCCACCTTTCCAAAAAGAAAGGTGGCGAAAAACGTCTTAGTATAAAATTAGCGATCGCTTAAAGCAGCGGGATACCGTTTTCCTCGCAGACGCTAAGTGTTTCGCTGTCCCACATACTTGACTGGACCTCTCCTATATGTGCACAGCCCATCATGAGCATACAGAGTCTTGACTGTCCGATACCGCCGCCGATAGTGAGAGGAAGCTCGTCGTTGAGCAGCATTTTGTGGAAGGGCAGAGCGCGGCGGTCGTCGCATCCCGAGACAGTGAGCTGACGGTCAAGTGAATCGCGGTCAACGCGGATACCCATTGATGATACCTCAAGCGCACGTCCGAGCACGTCATCCCAGAAGAAGATATCGCCGTTGAGAGACCAGTCGTCGTAGTCGGGAGCGCGGTTGTCATGGGGCTTACCCGAGCGGAGTGCTCCGCCTATCTGCATGATAAATGCCGTTTTGTGCTCCTTGAGGTAGGCGTTCTCGCGCTCGTTTCCGCTCATATCGGGGTACATATCCTCAAGCTCTTGCGTGGTAATAAATGACACCTCGCGGCAAAGCTCTGTCGTGAGCTGAGGAAAGCGCACATGTAGGCGTTCGTTTGTGTTGCAGATGGCGTCAACGATGGCGGCGACGATGAGCTTAAGATACTCTGTATTTCTCGTTTCGCGCGTGATTATCTTTTCCCAGTCCCACTGGTCGACGTAGACCGAGTGAACGTTGTCAAGATATTCATCGCGGCGAATGGCATTCATGTCGGTGTAGAGTCCCTCGCCGACGCCGAAGCCGTATCTTTTGAGCGCAAGTCTTTTCCACTTTGCAAGCGAGTGAACCACCTGAGCGTCAAGACCTATGTCGGGAATATCAAACGAAACCGGGCGCTCTTTGCCCGAAAGATTGTCGTTGATGCCCGAATTTTCGGCAACGAAGAGAGGAGCCGATACGCGCTTTAGGTTCAGAGCCGAGGAAAATTCGGTCTGAAAAGTTCTTTTGATATATTCTATAGCTCTTTGCGTCTGGTAGGCGTCGAGCTGCGGGCGGTAGCCCTCGGGTACGAATGTTTTTTCCATTACCGTACTGTCGTCCTTTCATAAATAATGCTATAATTATATAATAAAACGCATTACAAATCAAGAGCTTTTTTTAAATTTGCTCCGTCAGATCAAAATTATTGTCCGGTTGTATCTCGGATGTCGTTTTCGTCGGGGCAGGCTATTTCTTGAATAGACTCTATCATGTGATGAAGCATTTGAGCCTTTTCTGTTTTTGCCACGCTGTAGTATACTTCTTTTTCCTCGCGACGCGTTACTACAAGTTCGGCGTCTCTCAGCAGCTTCAAGTGATGCGCGACGGCGGGACTGCTCATGTTCATTATCGCAGAGAGATTTATAACGCACTCTTCGGAATGGCAGAGTATCCAGAAAATGCGCAGGCGCGTGCTGTCGGCAAGCTGTTTGAAAAGTGCGGATACGGTGTCAAAATTTTCGTTGCTCCACATGGACGCGAGCATTTCCTCGCGCTCGGTGTTTCCGTGATCGTGTGGGAGATTTATCGGCATTTCATTCTCCTTTCGGATTCATATCTATCATTTCATATATTATACCAAACTCCGCCCAAAATAGCAAGAGGTAAATTCATATTGTCTGTGATCAGTTAAGTTGGTTTGAGTTTTTTTGCTGATTTTCTTTAGGTAAAGGCTGTAAAATAAAAAACCGTCATAAACTAACTTAAAAAACTTTTAATTGTTTTTAAAAATGTTTTTAAAAAACTATTGACACGGGTGATGAGAAGTGATATAATACAGTAAACGATTAAACGATTGTTTAATTATAATTGCAAGAGGTGAAATATGAAAAAGGTATACAGAATAGAGGTAGACTGTCCGAATTGTGCACTCAAAGTCGAGGACAGGATAAAAAAGCTTGACGGCGTTGCCGACGCGAGCATAAATTTTATGACTCTCAAGCTGACGGTGGATTTTTCCGAGGGAGTTGACGAGGAAAAGGTAATGAAGGAAGCGCAGAAGGCGGCAAAGAAGGTCGAGCGCGACTGCGTGATATATTTTTGAGGTGCTCTTATGACTGCAAAGCAAAAAAGAGTGCTTGCGAGGATAATAATATCCGCGCTTGCGGTGATAGGACTGTCTTTTTTTGAGTTTGACGGAATCCTCGGATTTTTGCTCTGGATGATACCGTATACAATTATAGGATACGATATTCTATGGGAAGCGGCGCGCGGAATAATCGGCGGACAGCTGCTCGACGAGAATTTTCTCATGTCTGTGGCGACGGTCGGCGCGATAGCTCTTGCCGTGTGGGGCAGAGGAGACTACGCCGAGGCGGTTGCGGTAATGCTTTTTTATCAGATAGGCGAGCTGTTTCAAAGCTATGCGCTGGGCAAGAGCCGAAAGAGCATCAGCGCGCTTATGGATATACGTCCAGACCACGCCAATATCGAGATCGACGGAAAGCTCGTGTCGGTAGACCCCGAGCAGATCGAGGTAGGTCGGATAATAGTGGTAAATCCCGGTGAGAGGGTTCCGATAGACGGCGAGGTTGCAGAGGGCGAGTCCGAGCTTGATACTTCGGCTCTTACGGGCGAGAGCGTTCCGCGCACGGTCGCGATCGGAGATGAGGTGCTGAGCGCATCGGTAAATATGAGCCGACCGCTGAAGATAAGGACCACGAAACCCTACGGTGAATCGGCAGTGGCGAGAATACTTGAGCTTGTTGAGAGTGCAAGTTCTCACAAGTCGCGCTCGGAAAAATTCATAACTCGCTTTGCGCGCATATATACGCCTACGGTATGCATCGCCGCACTTCTGCTTGCCGTTCTGCCGCCTATAGTGCTGACTTTCTGCGGAGCACAGGCTTCGTGGGCAGAGTGGATATACCGTGCGCTCAGCTTTTTGGTTATCAGCTGTCCCTGCGCGCTGGTCATAAGCGTGCCGATGGGATTTTTCGCAAGCCTCGGCGGTGCGAGCCGAAACGGAATACTTATCAAGGGCTCGAGCTATCTTGAAATTTTGTCAAAGGTAGACTGTGTTGCTTTCGATAAGACCGGAACTCTTACGAAGGGCAGCTTTGAGGTCTGCCGAATAGACCCTGCAGGTATTGAGCCGGAGCGACTTATAGAATACGCCGCACTTGCAGAGAGTGCTTCTACCCATCCGATCGCCCGAAGCCTTTGCCGAGCATATGGCAAGGAGATCGATCGGTGCAGAGTTGAGGATGTTTGCGAGATAAGCGGAATGGGAGTAAAGGCGAGAGTTGACGGGGTTGAGGTAGCCGTCGGAAACCGCAATCTCGTCGGTGTCGGACAAAGCGACGCGGGTGAACGAGGCGCGGTATATGTTTCGGTCAACGGAAGATATTGCGGATATATAGTAGTTGAGGATACTTTGAAGGAGAGTTCTGCCGACGCGATACGCGAGCTGAAAAAAGTGGGAGTCAAGCGGACGGTAATGCTTACGGGAGACAGTCTTGAGGTGGCGCGCGAGATCGGTGTACGCGCGGGTCTTGACGATGTGAGAGCCGAGCTTTTGCCGGACGGTAAGGTTCGCGAACTTGAACTGCTGATGAATGAAGACGGCGCAAAAGTGGCATTCGCGGGCGACGGTATCAACGATGCCCCGGTGCTTGCGCGGGCCGATGTGGGTATTGCCATGGGCGGTATAGGTTCTGAGGCGGCGACCGCCGCGGCTGACGTTGTCATAATGGATGACGATCCGCGGAAAATATCCAAAGCTATTCAAATATCCAAAAAATGTATGCACATTGCAAAACAGAATATCATATTCGCTATAGGCGCAAAGCTTATCTGTCTCGCTCTTGTTGCACTCGGTATTGCGGGAATGGATCTGGCAATATTCGCGGATGTCGGAGTTTTGGTAATAGCGGTCATAAATTCTATGCGAGGTTTGTATTGACATATCGGTTTTTTTATGGTAAAATTGATATGTACGTGCAGATCTCGCATCTGCTTTTATGGACAATTCAGCAAAAAGGAGAAGATTCATGAAAAAAGCTGTCAAAAACAGTGCTGTGAGAATACTTTCTGCGGCTTTGGTCTTCGTCATGGTATTGTGCACCATGATTTCTTGTAACGAAACTTCGAAGAATGTATCCGACGAGACATCTGCTGCGACTGTTGCCGGCATTGTCAGAGCGATAAAAGTAAAGGAGGACATTGCTAAGGGGACTGAAATAACGATCAGCCATCTTGAAGTTGCGGATGTCGATGCGAGCACGCTTCCCGAGGGTTACATCGCCACGACGCTTGACGCTGTCGGCAGAAAACTTTTGAGCAACGTCAAGGCGGGAGAGGTGCTTACGGAGTCGGTGCTTTCCGCAAAGAAAGCCGAGGACGGCGGCGAGGAAACAAAAGTCACCAATTCTCTTGCAAGAAAGCTCGGATATGTCGTGGTTACAGACTACGTTGAAGCAAATACGGATAAAGATATCAGCGAACAGCTTCAAAAGATAATCGACGAAAATCCCCAAAAGACCATATATTTCCCCGATGGAGTATATACTATAGCCTATCCGATCAAGACATCAAGCAACGCAAAGACTGCGGTTTCTCTGCATCTGTCCGGCAACGCGGTCATCAAGGCGGCGGACAGATGGCGCGGCGGCTCGGCTCACATGATACAGCTCGGTGCCATCGACGAGACATTTTCCATCCATGATGCGGGAAGCAATTATTATCTTTACGGCGGTACGATCGACGGTAACGGCAAGGCGAAGGGTGTGATCATCGAGGGAGGACGTGAGACATCGATACGCTACATCAATATAAAGAATGTTACACAGGGACTTCAGATCGCTTACAACGAGGTTTATACTTCGAACGACTCGGACACCGAGAGCGTCAATATCGAGGGCTGCGGATACGCGGGCTCGGTGGGTGTGCAGGTAGACGGATTTGATAACACGCTCACGAATATAAGAGTTACGGGCTTTGAGATCGGCGTAGCCTTAACGCGGGCGGGCACTCTCATGCACAACGTCCACACGGGATACGTCGAGAGTGACTCTTTAAACTACGAAAACAGCAAGGGGTTTTACGATGTCAGCGGAGGTAACTGGTACGATGCCTGCCGTGCGGATGACTTCGCAACTGCGTTTTATACGGTGGGAAGCTCGCTGTCGCTCTATAACGACTGCGGAGCTTATTGGAGCTCTTCAAACGGCAGCAGACAGACAGCCATCGAAACCAACGGCAAGCTGAATGCAACGGTTACCAACATGAAAGCTGAATTTTGCTCGGGAGGACAGTGCTCCTTCCTCATAACCGGCGGTGACGGCGGAAACGGTATAATAAAGGACCCGATGTTTGACGTCTCGCTTACAAACAACGACACCTACAAGAAATATCTGGTCGGACGTGTAGTCTGGAGCAATAAGTGATCTCGGAGGAAAACGATGAAAAAAGGATTTACATCAAAGCGTATTTTAAATTGTGTATTATGCTTCATATTGGCGTTTGTAATGCTTGCGCTCTCTGCTTGCAATAATACACAGGGTGCAAACGAAGGTGAGAGTGATGCCGCAACCGATGCACCCGTGATGGTCAAGGTGCTTCGCGCAAAGAACGACGCAATGGCGGGGGAGGCCTTCGGAGTCAAGAACGTTGAAGTGGTCGACGCCGACGAAAGCACGCTTCCCGAAGGCTACGCGACCAAGTTTTCGGATATAAGCGGAAGAACGCTTCTCGTGGACGTAAAGGCGGGAGATTACCTTGCCGAGTCTATGTTTAACGCAAAGTCCGATGCGGGGCAGGATGATATAAACACCGAGAATGCGCGCGATAAAGGATACGTAGTCATCACCGACTACATAACATCCGGATATGACGTTACCGCTGATATTCAGAAAGTAATAGACGAAAATCCCGGAGCTACGATATATTTCCCCGACAGGACGTATGTTATATCGGACTCGATACTTACCTCAAGTGACCCCGAGAAAGCCGTCTCGCTCTATTTCTCCAATTTTGCCGTACTGAAGGCTTCTATGAATTGGAGCGAGGGCAAATATATGGTACGTCTCGGTGCCAAGGATAAGAGCTTCTCGATCGACGAGGTAGGCTCGAATTATTATATGTACGGCGGTATAGTCGACGGAAGCGGAATAGCCGGCGGCGTTTCGGTCGAGGGAGGACGCGAGACCTCTATAAGATACGTATCGATGAAGTCGGTCAAGCAGGGGCTTTACATTATGTATAACGAAGAGTGTGAGTCGAGCAGTGTCGACATTCAGACCGTCAACATCACGGGATGCAATGAGAAGGATTCCATAGGAATCATGATCGACGGATATGACAACACTCTTACGAATATGAGAGTTGCGGGATTCCATACTGCCGTAAAGCTTACCGGCTCGAGAAATATTCTTCGCAACCTGCATATGCTCTGGACATACAACGACGCAAAATACGACTACGAGGATTCGGTCGGATTTTGGGATGTGAGCGACGGTAATTTCTACGACATCTGCTACCCCGACAACTTTGCGACCGGCTTCCGCACTGCGGGACACACCGTTTCGGTATATAACAACTGCTACGCTTATTGGTATTCAAGCAGAGATAATGAATCTCAAATAGGTTTTGTTTCGGACGGACAGTTCAATTCGATAGTCAAGAACTACAGAGTCGACCTCAGATCGAACAAGATCTCGAAATTCCTCGTCGTGGCAGAGGAGGGAGGAACCGGAATAGTCGAATATCCCATCTTCCCCACGAAATACAATCAGGACGATGCGTATAAGGATTACCTTGTGGGAAAGGTGATCTGGAACGGTTGATAAAAGCCATAAAAGGAGAAAGAGCATGAAAAAATGCAATAAACTCAGTGTGGCAGGAATATTTTCCGCAGTTTTGATACTCGTTATGCTGTCGTGTACCATGATCTCATGTAATAAGGTTGAAACGGTCAACGGAAAATCGGCGTATGATCTGGCGGTTGAAAACGGATTTGAAGGAACGGTCGAGGAATGGCTCGCATCTCTCGTAGGTGCGAACGGAGTCGACGGTAAAGACGGAGCCGATGGTAAAGACGGAGTAGACGGAACAAACGGAGTCGACGGCAAGGACGGAGCCGACGGTAAGGACGGAGTCGACGGCAGGGACGGACTCAACGGCAAGGACGGAGCCGACGGTAAGGACGGAGCCGACGGTAAGAATGGAACAAACGGTAAGGATGGAAAAAACGGTAAGGACGGCACCAACGGTGCATCTGCGTATGACATTGCCTGCAAGTACGGATTTGAAGGGACAGAAGAAGAATGGTTGGCGACTTTGGATAATGATGCGGCAGATAAGGGATATCTCATCATAACCGATTATGTCACACCTAATACGGGAAAGGACGTTTCTTCTGAAATACAGAAGGTCATCGACGAAAATCCCAACAGAACCATATTTTTCCCCGACGGAGAATACCTTCTCTCCAAACCGATAGCTACATCCGGTAATCCGGTCAACAGCGTTTCATTGCATCTTTCAAACTATGCCGTACTCAAGGCAATGGACTCCTGGTCGAGCAGTGAAGCAATGGTAAGACTCGGCGGCGCCGAAGCTTTTAACAACATTACCACCAACGGAAGCAACTATTATTTCTATGGCGGAATTGTCGACGGTAACGGAATCGCAAACGGTATTTCCATTGACAGCGGACGTGAAACCTCGATAAGAAATGTGTCCATAAAGCACACATATATCGGTATTCATATAAAAAGAGGTGCTAACAACGGCTCATCCGATGCCGATATCGACACGGTAAACATTGTCGGCAACAATAAGTCCGGCTCTATCGGCGTTTACTGCGTCGGCTACGATAACACCTTTACGAATATGCGTATAGCAAACGTGCAGATAGGGGTCAGACTCACGGGTGCGGGCAACTTCTTGCGAAACATCCATCCGCTTATGACCTATGGCAGTATGGGCTATCGATATGAAGACAGTATAGGATTTGACGATCAGAGCAGCGGAAACTGGTACGATTTTTGCTACAGCGACCAGTTCGCAACCGGATTCCGAATGGAGGGTAAGACGCTCTCGACCTATCAGACCTGCTTCTGCTTCTGGTATAAGAAGGATACAATGCAAGTGGGCTTCAGCTCTACGGGCAAATTCAATTCCACGATCTGGAACTCCAAGGTAAATCTTTCCTACACCGATATAACCAGCGCATACATTAAGGTTGCACAGTCGGGAGGCGGCGGACGCATTGAATGTCCGATATTCCGCACGAGTTGTGATACGGTAGGAGATTATAATTCTTACCTTATCGGCGACGTGATGTGGACACAATAATCGAAAACGGGGGGAAACAAATGAAAAATATCAAACGTTTGATCGGAGCGTTGCTTTGTGTTGCGATGCTTGCAGGCTCTGTCATGATGGCGGGCTGTGCTTCAAATGGCAAGGGTTCGCAAACACAGCAGGTGACCGAGGACACCGAAAAACAGACTTATTCGGAAATAGATATGGAGCTTCTCGAGGATGAGGAGCAGATAGACCTCAACAGAGTCGAGGTCGTTCGTCTTATAACCGATGTAAGACAGGGAACTCAGCTTTCCGCCGAGCATCTCATAACTACGGTAATGGACGCGGACAAAGTACCCGAGGGCGCAATAACCGATTACGACAGCGTTATAGGCAAATACGCCGTAACCGCACTTTCCGCAGGAGCTTATTTCTATGATTACAATATTTCGATCACAGAGGTCGAATACATTCCCGAGCAGGTAACTCCCGGCGAGGATGAGGCGAGAGAAATGGGATATCTCATCATTACCGACTACGTCGATATCGACGCCTCTGACAATCTTGCTCCCGCAATAAATGCGGTCATTCTGGCAAATCCCAACCGCACTATATTCTTTCCCGACGGTGAATATCTTATATCCGAGCCCATTATGACTCCCGCAAACCCCGTAAACAGCGTGTCGCTATACCTCTCTAACTATGCTGTTATCAAGGCAAGCGAGAACTGGGACAGCGATGAGGCGATGATAAGACTCGGTGCGGCTGAACCTTACAACAGCATTACCGTAAACGGAAGCAACTATTATATGTATGGCGGCATCATCGACGGAAGCGGAATCGCAAAGGGCGTTTCCATAGACAGCGGACGTGAGACCTCGGTGAGATTCGTTTCCATCAAACACACCACGATAGGACTGCACATAAAGCACGGTGCAAACGGTGGCTCGTCCGACTCGGATATTGACACCGTCAACATCGTGGGAACCAACGATATTGACTCGATAGGCGTGCTGGTTGAAGGATACGACAACAGCATCTCCAATATGCGTATAGCAGGCGTACAGATAGGTGTAAAGCTTATAGGTGGAGGAAATCTTTTGAGAAATCTTCACCCGCTTATGACCTTCGGAGGTATGGACTTCGAATACGAGGACTCGATCGGATTCTGGGACCTCAATTCCTGTAACTTCTACGATTTTTGCTACAGCGATAACTTCGCGACCGGATTCAGATTCGGAAGCAACTGCCGCTCGGTATTCCAGACCTGCTTCTGCTTCTGGTATTCAAGCAAAGGAAATATGCAGGTGGGCTTTAAATCGGACGGTAAATTCAACGCGGTCATCACTACCACGAGAGTTTCGGTAAGAAGCGACTGCACCAATACCGCTTTTTTGCAGGTGGGTGAGTCGGGCGGAAACGGAGTTATTCAATTTCCTCTTTGCAACGATAATATTATCGTCGATAAGACGTATAAGGATTATCTCGATTCAAAGATAATTCCTTACTGATATCGGATATATAAAAAGGCAGGTCAATTTCAAAAAAGGAGTTGACTTGCCTCTTTTCGTATGGTACAATAATTACAGTACGGCGAATGCCGAAATTAAACGGAGGACGAATTTATGAACGATATCAACGCAAATGCTCTCGGTTACGTAGTTGTTACGGATTATATCGAGGCAAACACCGGCAAGGATGTGTCTGATGAAGTACAGAAGATAATCGACGAAAATCCCATGAGAACGATATATTTTCCCGACGGTGAATATATCCTTGCAAAGCCTATCTGCACATCGGCAAAGCCCGAGAATGCAGTTTCTCTCCACCTCTCCAACTTTGCAGTGCTAAAGGCTGCGGACGGTTGGTCTGACAGCGAGGCTATGGTGAGACTCGGAGCTGCCGAGCCTTATAACACCATCTACAGAAACGGAAGCAATTATTACTTTTGCGGCGGCGTCGTTGACGGAAACGGTGTTGCCAACGGCATCTCAATAGACAGCGGACGCGAGACATCGGTAAGAAATGTATCCATCAAGCATACATTTGTCGGTCTGCACATCAAGCACGGCGCAAATTCCGGCTCGTCCGATGCTGATATCGAGACTGTAAATATAGTCGGAAACAACAAGAAGGGCTCTGTCGGAGTTATAGTCGAGGGCTACGACAATACTTTTACAAATATGCGCATCGCAGCAGTCGAGATAGGTATTAAGGTGAGAAGCGGCGGTAACTTCTTCCGCAACATTCACCCGCTCTTTATCTTCGGATACGAGTACGCACAGGACGATATCGACTTCGCGGACAGCATCGCATTCTGCGAGGAGGTCTCAGGTACCAACTGGTACGACTATTGCTACAGCGATCAGATGGCAACCGGATATAAGCTTTGCCCCGGCTCAAAGTCCATAGTTATGAACGCATTCATTATGTGGTATTCTCCCAGAGGAAATAAAGAGGTCGGATTTGTTTGCGACGGTGATTTCAACGCCTGCATCACCAATCCCAAGATACACTTCAGAGGCGATACTACCAATAACGCATTCCTCGTCCTTCCCGAAGGCGCAGGCGGTAACGGATTTATCGAAAATCCCGTCGTCAACGATGATGTAGTTCACGATAAGACCTATAAGAAGTTCGTTACGGGAAAGATCATTTAAGCATCTAACTGTATTTTTGATTTTATCCGGATAAAGCCGACAGAATGACCTGCTTTGAGGATATTTTTTGAATGGCAGGGTTGGTTTACCGAGTTTGATTTTTTACGCATCGTTTTTATAAAGAGCTTTCTCGGATAGCTTATCGCTACCGGGAAAGCTTTTGATTTTTGGCTTCAAACTGTTATGAAGTATGAGCTTCAAAAGTCGGAGCCTTAGTCACGATCGCGGCATATCATCTTTCGGTGGTTTTCTGCCGAATATAATTAAGTGTTAAAAAATCAGACAAAACCTACAAAATATACTTGACTTTCTTTTTTTGCATGGTATAATATTGACGTAAGGTCTTGCATATGCAGACCTAAATAAATATAAGGAGAATATTATTATGGATAATATGCTTGCAAAGGATAGAGGATTCGTAGTGGTTACCGACTATCTTGAAGCAAATACGGGAAACGACGTGTCTGATGCAATACAGAAGATAATCGACGAAAATCCCATGAGAACGATATATTTCCCCGACGGTGAATATATCCTCGCAAAGCCGATCTGCACATCGGCAAAGCCCGAGAACAGCGTTTCGTTCTGCCTGTCGAATTATGCGGTACTTAAGGCATCCGACGACTGGTCTGACAATGAGGCTATGGTAAGAATCGGTGCGGCTGAACCCTACAATACCATATCTGTCAACGGAAGCAATTACTCTTTCTACGGCGGAATAATCGACGGTAACGGTGTGGCTAACGGTATCGCGATCGAAAGCGGACGTGAGACGGCTATCCGCAATGTATCCATCAAGCATACCTTTATCGGTCTGCATATCAAGCATGGTGCCAACAGCAACTCTTCGGATGCCGATATTGACACGGTTAATATCGTCGGCAACAATAAGAAGGGCTCGATCGGAGTTCTTATCATGGGCTCTGATAACACTCTGACAAATATGCGTATAGCTTCCGTTGAGACAGGAGTCAGGATATTTGGCGCAGGCAATTTTATGCGTAACCTGCACCCGTTGTTTATATACAACGGCGAGTGCGATTATGTTGACAGTTGCGCTTTTGACGATCAGAGCAGCGGTAACTGGTATGACTTCTGCTACAGTGATAACTTTGCAGTCGGATTCAAGATGCTCGATTGGACAGTATCCATCTATCAGACCTGCTTCTGCTATTGGTATTCCACCAACGGCGGCGTAGAGATAGGCTTTAAGTCCGGCGGTAAGCTTAACTCTATCATCAGCAAGAGCAAGGTACACCTCAAGCAGGGTGCTGCACACAGATCGTATATCGAAGCCGAGGCAGGCGGCGGCGGAAAGATAGATCAGCCGATCTTCGACGTTAATATGAATCAGAACGATAGCTATAAGGAATATCTTGCAGACTGCGTATTATGGCCTAAATAAAATAATCATCATAAACGGAGGAATGAAAAATGAGTGATATCAACGCAAAAGAACTCGGATACGTTATAGTTACCGATTACGTTGAGGCAAATACCGATAAGGATCTTGCAGACGAGTTGCAGAATATTATCGATTCCAACCCGCGAAAGACCATATATTTTCCCGATGGAGTATATATGATATCCAAGCCGCTTTGTACCTCAAGTGACGCTAAATACGCCGTTTCTCTTAATCTTTCGAACTTTGCCGTTATCAAGGCAACACCCGATTGGTCAAGCGATGAGGCGATGATCAGAATGGGTGCCAACAATAAGAAATTTACGATTTGGGAAACAGGCACGAATTATTATCTCAGCGGGGGATGTATAGACGGCAGCGGTATCGCCAAGGGCGTGTCTATCGACGGCGGACGAGAGACATCCATCCGTAATGTGTCCATCAAGTTCGTAACGCAGGGACTTAATATCAAGTATAATAAGGAATATGGTTCCAATGACGCCGACATCGATAACGTACACATAGTTGGTATGAATCTCCCCGGATCTATCGGCGTTATAGTAGACGGATTCGATAACACACTGAACGATATGCGTGTTGCAGGGTTTGAGGTCGGTATCAAGCTCGGAGGTGCAGGTAACTTCCTCAGATATCTCCATAATCTTTATATCTACAGCGATAATTATGACTATAAGGACAGCATCGGCTTTTGGGACGTAAGTGGCGGCAACTGGTACGAGATATGCTATCCCGATAACTTTGCTACCGGATTCCGCACCTCGGGTCACACTATGTCCACCTACACGGATTGCTACGCATATTGGTATTCCTCACGCGGAGATAAGCAGTTAGGTTTCCTTTCGGACGGAAAGTTCAACTCTATAGTAAAGAACTATCGGGTTGACCTGCGCAGTGATGTGAATGATCGCGCATTCCTCAAGGTAGGAGAGCCCGGAGGCGGAGGGATCTTTGAATATCCTGTATTTGACGTCAATCTCGACAAAGGGGATGACTACAGCGAATATCTCGGTGGAAAAGTTATTTGGAGAAAATAATAAAAAGCTTGATTGGGCCGCGTTTTTTAGGCTCTTTGTCAATAGTTGGGGTTAAAAAAATCTGACGAAAAGATAAA
>CAYQEY010000032.1:0-18194 GCA_964416635.1 uncultured Lachnospiraceae bacterium
GACTACGAATCAATGCATTCCTTCCATCCTTGAGTTTATATTCGATGTCTTTAATAATCATAATTTCTCTCCACAACTTATTATTTATCGCTCCGTTTTTGCCGGTTTCGCTTTTGCATTACAAAGTCATCGAGCAATGCCATCCGCATAAAAATGCACGATGACATAATCCGTCCGCGTCATCCTGAGCGAGCAAAGCGAGTCGAACTGCTAAGCAGTGCGAGGCGAAGCCGAGCAGGATCTCGGACGGAATACGCAACCGTCCCCCAAACCGTACCACTCCCCCGTAGATCCCGACACTGCGTGTCGCGCTCCGCGTTCGACTTCGGGCTGCGCCCTCCGCTCAGGATGACACGGGAGACGAGGCAAGGCTCCCTCCGGGAGGGAGCTGTCAGCGTAGCTGACTGAAGGAGAGTGCGCTACAATGAAATTAACACAAACTCAAAGTAACGCGGGCTCCCTCCACCGCTGTCGCGGTCCCACTCCTCCCGGAGGGAGGCTTTTCTTTATCTCCATTATAAAACAAATGCAAATTCTCCGTTAAGAACAACAGAGAAAACAGTATGCAAATGTTTTTCGATTTTCACTATCGTGTCTTATGAAATACAGCTCCGAGACGGCTTACCGAAGACCTGCTTAAAGCAATTCCCTGCGAAGAGCCTCGGATGACTTCGGAGAGAGGTAGGACGGAGGAATATCAAGAATGGTCTTTGCACCGCAAATTCCGTCGCCTGCGAGGCGCACAACGGCGCGAGCGCAAGCAATGAGGACCGAGGATGTATATTCCGGGTTGGAGTCGAGCTTGAGCGAAAACTCCATAACATGGGTATTTTCGCCCTCAAATCCGCTCTTTCCGCTTCGGATAACGAATCCGCCGTGAGGAATACCGCTATGGTCGCGGCGAAGCTCCTCCTCGCTTATAAAGTGAACCGTGGTATCGTAATCCGCAAAGTAGTTGGGCATTGTTTTTATCTCGTTTTCAATGCGAGCCCTGTCAGCACCCTCAGCGGCTACCACAAAGCACTCGCGTGTATGCTTCTGGCGCGTGGTGAGGGTCGGAGCCGAGCCCGAGCGCACGGCTTCAAGCGCGGAATCGACCGGAATGGTATACTGCTTCGCATCAAGTACACCCTCGATGCGTCGGATAGCATCCGAATGTCCCTGGCTCACACCCTTGCCCCAAAATGTATACGAATCGCCCAAGGGCAGGATCGACTCGGAATAAAGCCTCATAATCGAAAACATACCGGGATCCCAGCCGCAGGAAATGAGCGCGACCTTGCCGCCATCATGGGCAGCCTTGTCGACGTTGGCAAAATGCTCGGGGATCTTTGCGTGCGTGTCAAAACTGTCTATACAGTTGAACATAGATGCTATGGCAGGGGTCTGCTCGGGCAGGTCTGTTGCCGAGCCGCCGCAGATTATCATAACGTCTATAGCATCCTTCATTTCGGCAACGGAAGCTGCCGACATCACGGGCACACCCGCAGTACGAAGCTTCAAAGCTTCGGGCGGACGGCGGGTAAATACCGCAACAAGCTCCATATCGTCGTTCTGAGCGATGGCCGCTTCAACACCGCGTCCGAGATTTCCATATCCGAAAATACCTATCTTTATACTCATAAATTCCTCCTGAAAAATAAATACGTTTTATTTTACCATATATATCTCAAAAAATCAATAAATACAGACAATAAATTCAGCGTATTTTTAATTTTTCATTTGACAAAAAACTGTCTAAAGGAGGGCTACACACTTTTATGGAAGGCTTCGCGCCCTCCACCCCGCAAACTTTTTGAAAAAAGTTTGATCAAAAACTTTATACGAGGATATGGTATTTTTTATAATAAAATAAAAAGCTTTCTCGGTAGAAATGAGATGTCCGAGAAAGCTTCCTCATAAAAACGCTGTGTATAAAATTCAGACTGAATAAACCGGCCTTGATGCCATAAAACTTCCTCGTAGGAAGTTCTTTGCGCTACTTTCTTTCAAGAAAGTAGCAAAAAAACAAAATAAAAAGCTTTCTCGGTAGCGATGAGATGTCCGAGAAAGCTTCCTCATAAAAACGCTGTGTATAAAATTCAGGCTGAATAAACCGGCCTTGATGCCATAAAACTTCCTCGTAGGAAGTTCTTTGGCGCCACCCTTTCTTTCAAGAAAGGTGGCAAAAAATAATAATAAACTAACTACCCTTAACCCGAATAAAATTTTCAAGCATAACGGCGGCGGAGCCGCGGGTAATAGTTGCGAGTGGTTCGATACCTTTTTGGGTCTGAGAAATAACGCCGACAGAGCAAAGAGCGGAGAGCGAGGATTCAGCCCAGGCGGGTATATCATTTGAATCCGAAAATACGGGTTTGACGGTAGGAGTAGCGACGTTAAGCATATTGGCAAGCATAACAGCCGCTTCGGAGCGTGTAATGCTTCTTTGAGGTTCGAAACAAAGCTTTCCGTCAACGAGAGATCCCTTGACGTATCCGAGGTCATATGCGGCGGCAATAAAGCTCTTCATATTCTGGGGAATATCGGAGTCGTCTGCAAACACAGTCTTATCCACGTTATTGACGTCGGTAATACCTGCCGCATTCATTGCCATCATGGTAAATTCCGCGCGGCTGATCTCGCGGTCCGGATAGAAATAGAGCAAAGAGCCCACGCGCGTGCCGCTCATAATGCCCCGTTCTGTCATGGCAAGAGCCGAATTATGATAGGGAGACTCGGCAAGGTCCACGAAGCGTACCGAGGACTCGCTTCGCTTTATCTCAAGAGAAATCGTCTGTGCCGGACTGTAATTTCCGTACTTATCGCGGGCAACGCATACAAAAGAATCCTTGCCGATGCTGTCATCGTAGGGAATATATCGGTAAGTGCCTGCGGCCCGGTCGTCAAAAACAAGCAGACCCTTTTCGGGGTAGGATACGACCTCAATAAAGGTATCGTCACCATCGGCGTCATAACAGGTAAGCGTGCCGAAATAGGTAACCTGTTCGTATGTGCTGACCTCTGTTGCAGTTTTCGGAAGCGTGGAGAGAGTCGGAGCGTAATTTAGCTCATCGAGCATATAGAGCTTGCAGGTCATCTCGTAGGGTACGTCGTTTACTTTGAATTTAAACTCCGAGCTTGATACGGCAGAGCTTGCCGAATAAGTCAGGAGGGCAACAGATGCGGCGCTGAGAGTCTGCTCACCGGTCAGAACGGTGGAGCCGACACGAAGCTCTCCGTCGGTAAGAGGAGGGAGAGAGGTTATCGTAACACTCTCAATGCTCCGAAGATTTACCGCGCGAGCAAAATCATCCGGCGAAAAGCTGATCTTCTCGCCCTTCAGAGCCGATTTTGCCATATAGTTTTCTTCGCATATCAGGCTGACGGCGCTCGATATGGGAGCATTTGAGTTTTCTTTCGTCGAGCAGGCAGAAAGACCTGTTGCAAGCACAGATATAACAGATAAAAGCAGTGCGGCGGCTATAATACGCATAGCGCTCTTGATACATCTTTTCATAATATTTCCTCCGTTTATTTATCTATCATAATTCTATATCACGATATATACGAATATGACAAAAAATTTTTACAAAATTTTTCAAAAAAGACTTTATTTTCTCTTTTAAATGGTGTATAATGGTATGTAAAGAATGGGGGATAAATATGGAATCGAAAATATGTATGTTCACGGGGCACAGAAATATTCCGAGCAGGGATCTGTTGGCGCTTCCGGAGAATATCGGTAGGCTGATCGAGAGGTTGGTAAGTGAAGGCTATACCGATTTTCGATGCGGCGGAGCTTACGGATTTGACACGATAGCGGCACTTAAGGTGCTTGAAAAAAAGAAAAAATATCCCCATGTAAAGCTTCATCTGTTCTTGCCATGCCAAGACCAGACACGGGGCTGGAGCGATACCGCGAAAACGGCGTATAGAATAGTACTCGAGCACGCGGACAGCGTCAGATACGAATCCGAGGCATATTGCAAAGGATGTATGTACGCGCGAAATCGCGCAATGGTCAAAGGAAGCGACCTTTGCGTGGCATATTGCAATTCCTCGACAGGCGGTACGGCATATACCGTTTCATATGCCGAAAAGCTCGGAGTGAAAGTGATCAGGATTTAGTCTGCAAAGTCTTTTTTGTCAAATGTTTTCACCGCTTTCAAAAAAATGGAATAATTTGGTATAATTCAGCATATAATATAAAACAGCTGAAAATATAATTTAACTGTGGAAAGGAAAAATCATGAAACATTCTATCAAATCGACAACCGATATTATCTTGTGTCTTGTTCTGCTTTTTACCGTCACCTTGACAAGCTGTAACGTTATCGACATCGGCACATCCACAGCGGAAACAACTCAAAATTCCACCGAAGCTCAAAATTCCACCGAAACTCAAAAACCTACCGAAACTCAAAAGCCTACCGAAACTCAAAAGCCAACCGAAAATCAAGATCCGTCCGGCGAGGATCCCGACGACGATGATGATGACGAAGACCTGATTGCAAGCGAAGGCTTGGAATTGAAGTTAACATCCGACGGGGAATATGTAGTTACCGGCATAGGCTCTTGCACGGATACCGATGTGATAATTCCCGCAAAGTATAACGATATGCCAGTTACCGCTATCGGCGATTATGCATTCAACGGCTGCAAAAGTATTGCAAGCATAAAAATTCCCAAAAGCGTAAAGAGCATTGGGGAGCACGCGTTCCAATATTGCAGCGCTCTTGAGAACATAACAATGCACGACGGTGTTACGAAAATCGGCATATGTGCGTTCTGGGAAACTGCATATTACAATAATGAATCCAATTGGGCAGACGGAGTTTTGTATATAGGCAACCACTTGATAAATGGAACAGGTTATGATCTTCCTTACTTCTATACAGTAAAAGCCGGTACAAAGTGCATTGCCGATCAAGCATTCTACGGTTCTCAACTTATGAAAATAACGATTCCCGACAGTGTGACGAGCATCGGCAAAGAGGCATTAGCGAATACTTTTCTTTATAGAGAAAAATCAAATTGGACAAACGGAGTTTTGTATATTGACAATTACTTGATAGAGGCACAAGCTGATAAGATTTCTTCAGACTACACGGTAAAAGAAGGCACAAAGTACATTTGCGGCGGCGCATTCTACTGTTGCGCGATCACAAGCATAACGATACCCGAAAGTGTAACGAGCATTGGCAATAACGCGTTTGAAAACTGCTACAAACTTGAAGACATATCAGTTGATAAAGCCAATACCGTTTATTCTTCGGTAAATGACTGTCTTATCGAAATAGCCTCAAAAACACTTATACGCGGATGTAAAAACAGTTTTATCCCGTCCGATGGAAGTGTAACAAGCATTGGCGAGTATGCGTTCTCCTCGTGTCCCATTGAGAGCATTTTTATTCCCGACGTAGTAAAAAAGATCGGCAGAAAAGCGTTCTGGGGTTGCGAACAACTCTCAAGCGTAACAATGTCTGACGGCACAACCATCATCGGCGATAACGCGTTTCAATGCTGCATCGAACTCGAGGGCATAAAAATCCCTGACAGTGTGACGATCATTGGTGAGTATGCGTTTTCCGAATCCGGACTCTATAGCATAATAATTCCAGACAATGTGACGATCATCAGTCATTCTGCGTTCAGGAAATGTTCCGAGCTCACGCACGTAACTATCGGTAAAAGCGTGTCGATCATCGATCAGTATGCGTTCGCCGAATGCACCGAACTCAATAGCATAATAATCTCCGACAGTGTGACGGCCATTTGTGATTATGCGTTCTCCGGCTGCTACAAAGTCAAGGATGTCACGTTCAAAGGCACAGAGGATAAATGGAATGAAATTAAAAAACAGGAAGATTGGTTAGATCTCGACTGTGAATACCGTATATATTTTACGTAATACAGACTTTTATGCCACTCAAAACGCGATGCGAACATGAGCTGCAGCTCAACTTAGCGATCGCCTGTCAAATGTGCTGTAAAGAATATCAGGTTTTTTACAGCCAACGGAAAATGCCGGTCGGGCGCTTGGCGCTTTCCGGCGATCTTGGACGGTTTCGCCATTGATTTTGTCGGAATTCAGGTGAATTCTGCGGCAAAATGACGGCTTTCTGCCGTCAGACCAATGTCGCCGGGGTGTTAAAAAATTGATATGGTTCTGTAATAAGTGTTGTTTTTACCTCCGACATTATATTACAGAACCTTTCTTTTTGCAGAAGCTCCACAGATCAAAAGCGAACAGCCGTGACTCCTCAAGCTTTTGAAAAAGCTTGACCAAATACTTTCCTGTACGCTTTGAGCTCTCTTTTCAATAATCAATAAAATAAAAAAACAGTTCTCGGAAGGTACAGAGACCGAGAACTGTTTACCTAATAATCGGGTGTTAAAAGCTGTACAGCATAAACCAAACTTGATGTTACCGAAAAACTTCTTCACATAAAGTTCTTTGCCGTATTTTAAATCGAGCCTTGAAGACCCGACGCGGAGCTAAGCGGAGTTGTTCTTATAAAGAAAGGCAGCAAAAACTCAAATCAAATTCACTGCTTTTTGCTCTTAGGTCGGTAGCTCACCTCGCTGACCGAATATACCGTAACAAAGGCGGCAGGGTCGAGCTTTTTGACAAAGTCCATCAGCTTTCTGTATTCCTGTTTATCAACGATAACTATTACCTCCCGACGCGGAGTATTGTCGTAAGCTCCGATTATCTCGTTAAGAGTAGCGCCGCTGTGCAGCTCGTGGAGTATAAAATCGACAATGAGCTCGAGCTTGGGTGAGATTATGCAGACCCGGCGTTTGATATTCAGACCGAAAATAAACTTATCGACGATCATTCCGCCGAAGTATGTACTGAGGATACTGATTACAGCAGTCTTCATATCATAGAAAAACACCGACGACACGGCAACCACCACTCCCGAGACCGACACGGCAGTTCCTATATCCATATGCAGATACTTGTTCATTATCTTTGCCACGATATCAAGGCCGCCCGAAGATGCGTTGCAGGAGAACAGTATCGCCATGCCGATCCCGACCACTATGATGTAGCAAATACTGTCTATCAGCGGGTCGGCGGTCAGCGACTGAAAATTCGGGAAGAGCAGCTCATAAACTCCGAGCATGAGCGGCACGAGTATTGCCGCATAAACCGTCTTTATTCCGAATTCGGGTCCCACGAGCAAAAAACCGATAACGAGCAAAACCACGTTGAGTATCAACGAAAGCATTGAAACCGGAAGCGGAATAAAGGTGGCAAGCATCATGGCTATCGCCGTACCGCTTCCTATCGCAAGATTGCAGGGCAGCATAAAAAAGTATATCGCCGTTGCGGCAAGTATGGCTCCAATCGTAATCACAATATATTCTTTTACAGCATTTTTCAATGTGCTTTTCATGTTGTTTCCTCCCGATAGCCGTATAACCGTATCGCAAGGGACATTATAACATAAAAATATCTTTTTTTCAATATTTTTCTTTTTTCCAACGCCGTCCGATGTAAAATTTATTTGAGGATACTTGTAAATAACGAAAAATTATGATATAATAACTTTAGAAGATCTGATGCAAAAGGAGAATCGAAATGAAAAAACTGACCGATGCTTTTGAGCTCAATAACGGAATAAAGATACCCTGCGTGGGATTCGGAACCTGGCAGACGCCAGACGGAGAGACCGCGATAAACGCCGTAAAGGCGGCACTTGAGGCAGGATATCGCCACATAGACACCGCCGCAGCTTACAAAAATGAGGAAAGCGTGGGAAAGGCTATCGCCGAATCGGGGATCGACCGTAAGGATATATTCATAACCAGCAAGCTCTGGAACACTCGGAGAGGGTATAAGACGACGCTCGCGGCTTTTGACGAGACCATGGAAAAGCTCGGTCTTGATTATCTTGACCTCTATCTTATCCATTGGCCCGCAAACAAGACACAATTTGAAAATTGGGACGAAATAAATCTCGAAACATGGCGCGCCATGACCGAGCTTTACAAGGCAGGCAGAATACGCGCTATCGGGGTTTCCAATTTCCTGCCGCATCACCTCAACTCGCTCGTAAATACAGAGGTGGTCCCCGCGATCAACCAGATAGAGTTTCATCCCGGATTTATGCAGAGCGAAACGGTGGAGTACTGCAGAAAGAACGCCATCGCCGTAGAGGCGTGGAGCCCGCTCGGTACGGGAAGAATGCTCGCGAATGAAACGCTTATCGCCATCGCGGCAAAGTATAACAAATCGGTCGCTCAGCTTTGCATACGTTGGTGCCTGCAAAACGGAACGATCCCTCTGCCGAAATCCGTAACTCCGTCGAGAATTATTGAAAACACCGACGTGTTTGATTTCGTTATCTCCGACGAAGATATGGCAACAATAAACGCCATGGAATACTGCGGCGGCTCGGGACATAATCCCGACACCGTAGGCTTCTGATCCCGCGCAAAATAAACATTTTGCGCCGCCGCGTGGATCTGCATAATACTTTTTGGAGGAAAAAATATGTTACCCGATCCGATATTTTTGAACGTACATATGTACGGAGTTATGATCGCCATAGGGATTCTTTGCGCATTCGGAGTGCTGTTTTGGTACGCCAAGGCAAAAAAGGTCGAAGAAAGATTCGTGGATTTTATATTCTACAACGGTATCGCATCCATTCTGCTCGGCTTCGGCTCGGCAACCCTGTTTCAGGCGACCTATAATTATATTGATAACCCCGAACGCGGATTCAGATTGGGCAGCGGAATGACCTTTATCGGCGGTCTTATCGGCGGCGTGATCTGCTTCCTTGCCATCTATTTTATATTCAGAAAACGCTATACTACCCGACTTTATCAGGTAGTCTCAGCTCTTCCCTGCTCTATTTTGATAGGACACGCTTTCGGTCGTATAGGTTGCTTCTTCGCAGGCTGCTGCTACGGAAAACCTACCGACAGCTTCCTCGGAGTTCAGTTCCCCGACCTTCCGCATAAGGTCCACCCCACCCAGCTATACGAGGCGGCCTTCCTCTTCCTTCTCTTCGCCATCTGCTTCTACCTCGTTATGAAGAAAAACTTTCAGCATAACCTCAGCCTTTACCTTATCGCCTACGGAATATTCAGATTCCTTATCGAGTACCTCCGCGGCGACGAACGCGGTGAATTCGTCGGAGTTATCTCTCCCTCGCAGTTCTGGTCGATCCTCATGGTCGTCGCAGGCGTAGCCGTCATATTCTTTATGAATTACCTAATAAAAAAGAACCAATTAACATCCCACGAACACGTTGATTCGGAGTAGTCAGCTTTTTTAGTTAGTTTGTGTTTGGTTTTTGCTGCTTTCTTGAAAGAAAGTAGCGCAAAGAACTTCCTACGAGGAAGTTTTTTGGGGAACATCAAGGCCGGTTTATTCAAACTAAATTTTATACACAGTATTTTTCTGAGGAAGCTTTCTCGGGCAGCTCATCGCTACCGGGAAAGCTTTTTATTTTATTATAAAAATACCATATCCTCGTATAAAGTTTTTGATCAAACTTTTTTCAAAAAGTTTGCGGGGTGGAGGGCGAGGAGCCCTCCTCTTGTCAGCTTTTTATTAGTTATTTCGCGATTTTTTCGCAGTCTTCAGGAACACCTGTTCACGCGCATAACAGCGACGGTTATGTCGTCATTCGAGCCGTTGCACTTGGCATATTTCATGATAAGTTCTGCCGTGCGCGCCGAACCCGCGCTGTCGATATTCTGGCGAAGCAGGTCGAAAAGATAGGGACATTCCTCTTTTCCGCCGGTAACGCCGTCGCTCATCATAACCACCACGTCTCCGTCGTTAAGTTCGAAATCGAGCACCCGCGCGTCGGTCTCGGAAAGTATACCGAGCGGCATAGTTCGAGATCTGAGCTTGAAAAGACTGTCGTTACGGTAAACGTAGGTAGGTGCCGCGCCGCATTTAAAGAAGGTAGCCCTGCCCGACACCTCGTCGAACTCCATAAGATCAAGTGTCGCGGAGCATTCATTGGCACTTGAATCGTATCGGTTCTGCAAAAAAGAATTAAGCATCGCAAGTATCTCGCGGTTCATTCCGCCAAAGGTCAGCATATTTTTAACAAATCCCGTAGCAAGCTCCGACATAAGCGCTGCATCGCGCCCCGCCCCCATTCCGTCGCTGAGCACGGCAAAAAATCTTCCCTCGGAGTTTTCAAATAGCGCAAGGCTGTCTCCGCAAAAGCTTTCTTCGCTTGCCGCCAAATTTTGCGTAACACAGGATAGCTCGAATTTTTTCTTTTCCCAAAGCTCTATGCTTCCTTCGTCCGTGCGACCCGAACGGCGGACGACCACGCTCTCGGCGTCAAGCTCTATACCGGTATGCTCTAACACGACCTGCACTATCTGCTCGCACGCCGCCTCAAGCACTCTGCGATCCTTACCTTTGATATACACTCGCTTGCGTCGCGCACCGTATACGAGCACGCCGAATATCCCGACGTCAAGAGCCTCAAGCGGCTCACAGAGCAAAGCGCTTGCGGAAAGATCGGGAATATATTCCGCAGAATCCCTCTCCATGCTCTGTCCGAGCAGGCTCGAGAGCGCCTTATAGCTGTAATTCCGGTCGTCGGAAAAGAAATCAAATTCACACTCCCGGCTCTCGCCGCGTCTGAATCTTACATCATAATTGTAGTTTATCTCGTCTATGATGTCGGGCAGCCTTCCGCATCGAAAAGCAAGCTCACCTCCGAAATCCCCGACTCCGACCGAGCCGTTTTCGTCAAGTACCGACGAAAGCCGCTGAACCTCTTGCGATATGGGACCGCTCTCCCTGCACCTCGAATGGTCGGCGCACCCTGTACACGAAGTCTCAAAAGCCTGTTCGCAGATCCTCTTAAGCTCTGCTTTGCGCGGAAATTTCAGTTTCATCTCTTCAAAAAGGTCAGAAAGCCTTGCAAATCCCTCGCTCATAGCCGCCATTCTTCGGTTCATATCGAACAGCCGAACGCTGTCAAGCTCGCCCTCCTCAAGAACTCCGCAACGCAATCTCGCGTCCTTAGCCGCGTCGGTCTCTTTTTCAAACGAGCTGAGCTTTACAATGACCGTAAAAAGCAGACACGCCGTAATTATGCCGCCCGCTTCTCCGTCAAGCGCGTATATACCGCGAATATAAAACGCGTAACCGAGCGATGCGAAAAGGCAGGACATTGCCACTAAAGTAGTGGATATCTTCATGAATACCCCATAGCATAGTGCGGATATTACAAATATCGGGCACATGACCGGCGAATATACAATTCCAAGTGCCACCGACAGTATGAGTCCTCTCACAAAGCCGCGCTTGCGGCAGACGCAGAGCACCAGAAGTATTCCGCCCGCCACGGCAATTGAGACCCCGTATATATTCAATGACGCGGCGGAGTATGTGCATATAACGGCAAGCGCCGCAAAGCCTATATCGCTTCGGTAGGATCTGCTCTGCGTATCGGTGCCGAAATAACCGTACAGAATATATGCGGCAAGAGGCGCGAGCAAAACCGAGAGCAAAAGACCGAAAAGGTCGTAATACAGGAATCCTCCGCCTATCAGAAACGAGAGCGAAAGTCCGAACGCCGCCAACGCCGCCGCGCATACGCGGTATCCTACCTGCTCGGAAAAAAGAGTCGAGAAAAGCTCGGACAGGCTCCTTTTGCCGTCCGCGCGCCGAAAAGGTGAATCAACCGTCAGGCGCACGAGTATTCTGAGCAATATCAAGACGGTGTATATTCCGATAAACACCGCCGCCGTTCCCGATTCGAATTGCAGGATAGCGGCACCCACAAGACCGATAAATACGAAAACAGCATTTCGGTCTGCCGCCGCAAGCAACGCCACGCCGAACGGATATGCTCCGAACGGCAGTGCGCAGATGCCCGAAAGATATCCGCAGAAAGCGTAAAGAAGCGCAGGTATTACTTGCGCAAGCACCTTTGACGGGCGATATTTTTCGGTCGTTGCCGTCTCTGTATGAGATCTGTCCATATTCTTCGTCCTTTCCTTTTATATCCTTGCATCGTTTTTGCTCTATTTTATCAAAAATATCATGCAATATCTGTCGAATCCTGCTCAGACTCGCTTTTTTTGCTTTTTTTACTCTTGAAAAACGAGTATATTCCCGCTCCTATCAGCATGACGCCGAATATCTTGCCAAGCAGCTCGCCATCTACAGAAAGCGCGACGGCAGAACCTATGAGGCTTCCCGCTATACCGAAGACGCCCATCAGTAATACCGCTTTGAAATATATTTTTCTCCTCGTCAGGTGAATGAGAAGCGACGCTCCCGCGGCAAAAATAAAGAAGACCAGGTTTATCGCCTGCATATATATCTGAGAAAGGTCCGAGAATATATTCAAATAAACAACGAAAAGACCGCCGCCGCCAAGCCCCATCCCGGAAAGTACGGCTATCACTATCGGAATTAAGAAGGAAAAAATAATATTTTTCACACCGTCTCCCTATATCAGTACGCCGAGCGCAAATCCTATCAGTATTCCGAGCATGAGAATAAGTGTTCCTGTAACGATCTTCCTGAAGATATCCCTGTCGCCCTTCTTAGTTTTCCCTATTTCGAAAGACGAGATTATCCTGTTCGCCTCGTCAAGCAGCTCACGCTCCCCGGAACTCTTTACCGGCGCCTCTGTCCTCAGCACCAAGCAAGCACTCTCGTATATCTTGCTGTCGCGTAGCCGTACCTCGACCATACGTCTCTGCACACCCTTTACCATTAATTTTCTCCTCTGTTTTTTATAATATTTTTTCCACTTTGAGTATATAAAAAACATTTTTTCAAAAAATATTTCAAAAAAATAAAAAAATGTAAATTCAGTAAAAAATTTAACTTTTTCCATCTTGACAAAGGTGCTTTTATACTTTATAATATAGCTGTCAATTCGACCGATACCGACAAAGGGTTCGTTCGGGTTTTCGTGAATTATTTTTATATCCAAAGGAGAAGGTTATGAAGTCTACAGGGGTCGTACGTAAGGTTGATGAGTTGGGAAGACTGGTTTTGCCGATTGAGATCAGAAAGGTGCTTGACATTAATCAGAAGGATGCTATTGAGATTTTTACAGACGATGATAAGATCGTTCTGCAGAAGTATCAGCCAGCTTGCATTTTCTGCAATAATGTTGATAACATCGTCTACTTCAACGGTAAGCGCGTGTGCGCAGAGTGCGTAGAAAAATTAAAGACACAATTTTGATGATTTGAATCTGTTAAGCAAAAAAAGAAGTCGCACGGCTTCTTTTTTTGTGTTTTTTATTACTTTAAGCTAAAAAACAAAGCCCATCTTTTGATATGGGCTTTGTCAGCGGTCTGACCGGAGATTCGAATTCCACACTCAAAAATTCTTTGGTGCCACCCGATGATTTCAAGTCTCGCCTTGAAGACCCGACACGTAGCAAAGCGGAGTTGTTCTTATCCGGATAAAGGTGTCCAAAAGCAAATAAAACTACCTTATACAATTAGAAGTACAAGGTCTGATTCGGCTCAACAGAGTAATTTTTACCGTTAAGAACAAAGAAGACTTCGAGCGCAGAAGGATTATAAACCTTTGTCATATCGGCAGAAAATACGAGCGAGTTATATGCTTTGACGTAATTGTAGATAGTGATATTATTGGCGTACCATATATCGTCCTTACCCGACACTCTCTTTGCGATCTCTTCAATTCTATCCCAGTTGTTATCCTTTTCGAGTTCGAAAGAATGTCCCCACAGATAGAAGAGCTGAGGAGCATCGTTCTTCATAGACACAAATCTGTCGCAGAGGTCGAAAACGCGAGGATTGTTATGATGGCAGGTAGGATCAAGGCGGAGCCAATCGGTGGGGATATCGAACCTTTCGGTCGTTCTTGTAGTTCTCGCGTAAACGATACCGCACTTCTTCATGCACTCCACAACACTGTCGTTATAAGTGCCGTAGGGGTAAGCGTTTCCGTTTACGATACAGCCGAAATACTTTTCCAAAGTCTCTCTGTCCTTCATTATCTCGTAGGTAGCGCCCGACACGGTCAGCTTTTCGAGCCAGGGGTGGGTGTAGCCGTGTGTCGCGACCTCGTGACCGTTCTTGTTGTAAAGCTCAAGGCTCTTTGCAAGGGTAAGCGGACGGTGAATGCGTCCCTTTTCATACACTGTTCCCTCGGGGGCAAAAAGTCCGCCGCTTATGTTAAAGGTGCACTTGAGTCCGTACTTATCGAATATACCGATAAGCCGCTCGTCCTGCTCTACTCCGTCATCATAGCTGAGCGTAAACGCTTTGGGCAGTCCGCCCGGGAATCTCATAAAAAATTTTGTTACCATAATAGGTCTCCTTTATATTGTTGTTATTTAGCCGGTTGTAAAAATCAGCGATTTCAAATAAAATCCGTTTTTTCGGTGGCTTTGCCGCCGAAAAAACACCGCTAAGACGAGCAAAGCGAGTCCGCGCGCCGAGGGGAGTTGCCAAAATCCGAGATTTTGGCAGGCGGCGATAAGCGCGCGTATCCCCGCCGCGCACGTCTCAATTGTAAAACGCAGTTTTACAATTGATTAATTGTTGTTATTATTCGTCAGCCGAAAGACTTCCGTCGGCTATACGATTCATATACTCTTCCATAGTGATAAGCACACGGCGCGGCTTGTTACCGTCGGGCTTTGAGACGTATCCCATCTGCTCCATCGTATCGATTATCTTCGCCGCTCTTCCGTAGCCCACGCCAAGACGTCTTTGCATGAGAGAGGTCGATATTTTTCCTTCCTCGATGGCGAGCTTCACGGCGTCGCGGAATTTTGAGTCTCCGCCTTCCTCGCCGCCTGCTCCCTCCGTATCCGCGGCGGCTGCCGCCGCGCCCTTCTTACCGAGTCCGCAGTTCTTTGCGTTTTCTTCCATACTGTTGATAAACTCGCTGTTGTACCTTGCCGCCGAGTTGTTTGCCTTGATAAAGGAAACTATATTTTCGACCTCTGCCTCGCTGACGAATGCGCCCTGAACACGCATGGGCTTCGCAGCGCCTACGGGAGCAAAGAGCATATCTCCGCGCCCTATCAGCTTTTCAGCGCCCGCGATGTCGATGATGGTACGCGAGTCGACCTGAGATGCAACGGTACACGCGATACGAGAAGGGATGTTTGCCTTGATAAGACCGGTGATAACGTCAACAGACGGCCGCTGAGTACCGATGATGATGTGTATTCCCGCCGCTCTTGCTTTCTGTGCAAGACGGCAGATGCAGGACTCAACGTCGTCGGGTGCGGTCATCATAAGGTCGGCAAGCTCGTCAATGATAATGACCATTTGCGGCATTCTTTCCTTTTCGGGATCGTTCTCGGTAACCGCGTTGTAGGTAGCTATGTCACGCACGCCGACTTCCTCGATAAGCTCAAATCGGCGCTCCATTTCGGCAACCGCCGATGCGAGCGCGCCCGCCGCCTTTTTGGGGTCGCTGACTATGGGCGCGTAGAGGTGAGGAATGTCCTTGTATATATTGAATTCTACCTTTTTGGGGTCAATAAGTATCAGCTTTACGTCCTCGGGACGCGCCTTGTAAAGAAGGCTTATTATGACCGAGTTGATACATACCGACTTACCCATACCCGTAGCACCCGCGATAAGCAGGTGGGGCATCTTTGCTATATCGAAGTATATCGGATTTCCGCCAACGTCCATTCCGAGACAGGACGTGAGCTTGCTCTTTGCTTCGGTGAATTTTTCGTTTTCTATAAGGTCGCGCAGATATACCGTAGCACGCACTCTGTTCGGCACCTCTATACCGACCGCCGCTTTGTTTGGTATGGGCGCTTCGATGCGCACGCCCGAGGTCGCAAGACTGAGCGCGATATCGTCAACGAGGTTGGCTATCGAACGGACTCTCGTTCCCACGGCGGGCTTAAGCTCGTAACGAGTTATCGTGGGGCCTCTTGAATACTGTATTGCCTCGATATCGACACGGAAGCTCTTAAGCGTCTGCTGAAGCAGGTTTGCGGTCTCGCGAAGCTCCTTATCACGTTCGGTATCGGCAGGATTCCGGTTGGGCGCGAGCATATCAACGGGCGGAAAGACGTAGGGAGTAACCACCGACTCGTCTTCCTCTCCCGCTCTGTCCTCGGGAACTACTTCGGCTATATCCTCTTCAAGCGTTTCTTTGCTTATCTCGCCAAGCTCAAGCTCCTTTGCAGAGTCTTGTGCCGGGGTATTGTCAGAGGTGTTGACACTCGATTTGATCTCGTCAAGTCCCACGAAGCCCTCGATTCCGTCTATCACCGGATCTCCGCCGTAATCCGCGGCGACATCGGCTCCTCGCGTCTCGCTTACCTCAACAGGCTCCTCGGGTACATCCGCCTCGCTTATATCGGGCTCGTCCGACGGAAGGTCGGAAACCAACTCCTCAACGTCGGGGCTTTCCCGCACAGGCTCGCTCTTGCGGCGTACCGTAGTTTTTTCGGGTTCGACGGGCACTGCCATATCCATATTTAAAGGCTGAAGCTCTGCTTCCTCCTCTGCCTGACGGCGTATCTCCTGCCTGCGTGCCGCCTCAAGCTGCTTCATGCGCTTTTTCTTTGCGCGTTCAAGCTCCTTTTGCTTGAGAGCCTCGAGCCTCTTTGCATCGTATTCGTCGTCAAATTCTATGTTTTCCTCGCGGAGCTGATGTCTGATGCGAATTTTAGTGATTATATAGGAGGGACTGAGACCTACCGAGAAGAGAAGCGTAACGGCGATCAGGATGAAAAGTATGACCAGCGAGATGGTAGACTCAAACGCTCGGGTAAAAAGATACGCGACAGGCGCGCCGATAATACCGCCGCCTGCAAGATCTTCAGCCGCGCTATCCCAAAATTCCGCTATGTCGAAGGATGACGGATCTTCGAAAATTCCCAATATAACAGATACGATAATGACGGTAATTACCGAAAACACGGTCTTTGAGACAGTGCGCTTGCGTGCCGCCTTAAAATTATCATCATTCTCGCCTTCCTCCCGCATATCCGACGTCTTCCGGCTTATGTCGAGTATGCACCGGAGCACTCCGATGTACCCGAGCAGCAACGGGACCAAAAACGCGCCGCCACCGAGCAGACCGCAGAAAACATACTGAATGAAGTTTCCGACAACGCCTACTCCGTCGTCTATCCCCGCAACTCTCACTAAAATAAAGCTTATCGCGAGAACAAGCGCGAAAAGCATGAGTATATAAGGCACAGCTCTGCCGATCCCGCTTTTTTTATATATTTTTTTGCGTTGAGCCTTGGTGGGAGCTATCTTTTTGGCTACCTTTTCGGCGTCTGCCTGTTTTCTCTTTGAGCTTTGATTCGATCTTTTATTTGCCATAAGATCCTCCATGGTAAATTTCTGTATATCAAAGAATAAAATTCGCTAAAAAGGGAATAAATACAGTTAACTTATTATATCATAAAACCGAAAATATTTCAAGTTTTTTGTTAAATTTTGATAGCTTTGCGAAAATTATTCTCACGGCAAAGGACGTAGCTTATGAAAAAAGAGCACAGAATACCGAAACGCAGGTATTTCGGAAACGGCACTGTAAAAAGGCTTACCTTTATATGTCTGGGCGGTACCGCGGCAGGCTTTTGTAACGGACTGCTGGGAGCCGGAGGCGGTATCGTGGCGGTACTTGCACTCTCGGCAGTACTGCCGAAGGACGGGGAAAGCAGGCGCTCCCTCTACGCAAACGCCCTGTGCATAATGCTTCCGCTATCTTTGCTGACGCTGAGCGTCTATGCCGTTAAAAAAAGCGTACCGTCGGATTTTTTGAGCGGAGGATACGTGTGGGTACTCCTCGGCGGTGCTGTCGGAGGACTTCTGGGCGGTGTTGCCCTTGATAAGCTTAAATCGAATTTTACAGACAGGCTTTTCGCAATACTCACTGTAATATCCGGCATATTGATGCTCGTAAAATAGCCGATCAAATGTCTCGCTCGGTTACCTATTGACATTATCGGGAAAACGTGTTATAATGTTGTAGGTTCAAGTTCATATACTTTACCTTCTACGGTCTGCAGGGAGCGGTGCTGCAGTCTCGTCGGGGGTCGTTTTTGCACGCTTTTTCGCTTTTATGGAGGGCTGTGCACTTTTATGGAGGGCTCCTCGCCCTCCACCCCGCAAACTTTTTGAAAAAAGTTTGATCAAAAACTTTATACGAGGATATGGTATTTTTTATAATAAAATCGAGTAGGAGGCTCCCCATTAGTTGAGAAGCCGACCTCTCACACCAC
>CAYQEY010000033.1:0-18124 GCA_964416635.1 uncultured Lachnospiraceae bacterium
ATGCCGCCGCACTAATATCGACTACGTAAATCTCGGATTTTCGGGAAGCTGTCGCGGTGAGGACGCAATCGCCGACTATATGGCGAAGATCGATATGTCTGCTTTCGTCTGCGATTACGACCACAACGCACCGTCGAGTGAGCATCTTGATGCAACACACTATAAGCTTTATGAAAAAATAAGAGCCGTTCACCCCACAATTCCTTATATTATGATCTCAAAGTGCGACATTGATCAGGGCGGCTATCAAAATCATCTTGCACGTCGCGATGTTATTTACGAAAGCTACCGCAAAGCACGTGCGAATGGTGATAAAAATGTTTATTATATTGACGGTGCGTCGGTATTCCGCGGGACTTACCAAAACATGTGCACGGTTGAATCCTGCCATCCGAACGATCTCGGATTTGCGCTGATGGCTGATGCGATAGGCGCAGAGCTTGAACGCGCTTTCACGCAAAGTCTATTTTAAAAATTACGGTGAGCGGTAAAAATGAAAAAAGCAGTGATCATAGGCTGTCCCGGCGCCGGGAAAAGCACATTTGCACGTAATCTGCACAATATCACCGGTCTGCCTCTTTACCATCTTGATCTGCTCAATTGGAATCCCGACCGCACTACAGTACCAAAAGAAGTATTTCTCGAAAGGCTTGACTGCATATTGGGGAGGGAAGATTGGATCATCGACGGAAACTACGGCTCGACGATGGAAATGCGTATACGTGAATGTGACACGGTGTTTTTCTTTGATATTCCGATCGAGGTCTGCCTTGAGGGAGTTCGTGCGAGAATTGGCAAGCAACGTCCCGATATGCCTTGGGTCGAAGAGATCGAGGATGACGAATTTATCGGGTTTATAAAAAATTTCCGCGAGCATTCATATCCGAAAATTATCGATATTCTGAATAAATATCCTGATAAAACAATACTGTGGTTTAAGTCGCACAAAGATTCCGACGGATTTCTTTCGCGTCTTGATGTGCGAAAAGAGCTTTTCCGAATGAAGGATGAGAAATACAAGAAGTTTTCGGCAAAGCTCATACCTACGATCGCCCCCGAAACAATTATCGGAATACGAATACCAACGCTCCGAACTTACGCCAAACAGATATTACGCGACGGACGGGCAGAAGCATTTTTATCCGAGCCTGAGCATGAGTATTTTGAAGAAAACAATCTGCACGCCTTTCTTATCGAGCAAATAAAGGATTTTGATGTCTGCATACGTGAGCTTGAACGCTTTTTGCCGCATGTCGACAATTGGGCGACTTGCGACTCCTTGCGCCCGAAATGCTTTGCAAAAAACAAGAAGTCCCTGCTGCCGAGAATATTCGACTGGTTGCAATCGGAGCACGAGTATACAGTTCGATTCGGCATAGAGTGCCTGATGCTTTACTATCTCGACGTCGATTTCAAGCCGGAATATCTTGAGCGCGTCGCAGGAATCGCGCGCGAGGAATACTATATCAAAATGATGGTGGCGTGGTATTTCGCCACGGCGCTCGCAAAGCAATATGATGCTGCTCTTTCATATATTACCTCTCACCGTCTTTCGCCGTGGGTGCACGCAAAGACGATTCAAAAGGCACGCGAGAGTTACAGGCTTACAGAGACACAAAAAGAATACCTGAAAAGCTTGTAAATCATAGAAATCGAAAAAGCGTTTTGAGGGTCGGAAAGACCGGTCAAAACGCTTTTTTGTTTATTTTTTATCCGGCTACCGTATCAATTCGATTCTCCGTATAATACATATACTTATCCTTTTTAATTCTATTGTCAATACTCTTAACATAGAATCATACTTATCCGGTCAGAACTCTATTTCAAGTCCATCGTAGGCAATGGTAAAACCGCTGTCTTTACATGCTTCAACCATATCATCGTAAGTGGCGTTTCCGATATGTGCGAAATGAGATAGCGTAACGTTGGTACGATCGTTGATTATATTTTCTTTTCTGAGAATTTCAATTTGCTTTTTTACCTGCTTGAATGTCATATGCCAGCCCCATTCCGCGTCCAGAAGTCCGCCGGTGCAATCCATCGATATAAAATCGAGCGTTCCGAAATCTTTAAGCGCATAAAGACTTTCGTCAAAGAAATACCCCGTGTCGTGCGCATACAACATCTTTTTTCCGCCCTTTGCAACAGCAAAATTCAATGGTGACGTAGCCGGATCGTGGTTTGCCTTAAGCGCAAGTATGCTGTATCCATGTGCGTTGAAGATTTCGTAAGGTGATATTTCGGTCAAGGTATATCTGCCTCTGAATTTCTCGTATTGTTCGAAGCTTGCACTCGCTTCATTAAAGCCGTCCGAACCTACATAAAAATCGAGAATACCGGGATCAATTGCATAACGACCTATCGCCATATCATCGGGATAAAAATGATCGCTGTGCGTATGGGTTATAAGGCACGCCTTTATCCTGTCGGTCGATATTCTGTAACGCATAAAATGCATGAACGTATCCGCATTGAAATCGATGAGAAGCTCGCCGTCGATAAGAGCCTGGGAACGGCTTCTGAAATTTCTTTCCCCTAATGTCCTCGCTCTCCTGCATGTATCGCAATTACAAAACGGAGCAGGCAGCCCCTCATGTGCACTTGTTCCGAGATATCTGATTTTCATAACCCCTCCCATGAATATGTAAAAAACGACCTCTTTCGCAAAGCGCGTATTGGGTATGTGCAGAGAATAATATTTTTCACCGTTCAGCTCGCAGCATCATTTGCAATAATCTACAAAACGTTTAAAATATTTCAGATAAGATTTTTAACTGCACTCTCCGGAAGAAGAAAAAATATAGCCCAAAGAGGCAAGCTCTTGATACAAAGTCAGTTAACCACTAACATGAACAGAAACTCAATTAATCAATGATATAATACTACAAAAAAACCAAAATGTCAACACCCGGGTGAAGCAGAAATTATAGAGCGGCAACTTATTATGGTAATACCGAAAAAGCAAATTGCACATCTTCTTGGCAGGAACATCAGCACAATACGGCGTGAAATAAAGCGAGGGAGCACCACTCAAAGAAAAAACAAAGCCGTATATCAGCAAACACGAATATGATACCGGCTATACCGAAGCGAATTCTACTTTCCTATGTGGGAAAGCGGCAGTATGAAGCGAAGCGTCTACACAATGGCAGAAATAAAAAGGAAATGGCTGTTTGAGAATACCTTTTTCACTGTGACGCTGTACAAGCAGATTGACAATAGTCTTTTGAATGTCAAAGAATTGATTTATTACAAAAATCCCACCGAAAAGTACGCCAAACGCATACTGAAAAGAACAAAGTAAAATTGGTAACAAGCATTGATTAATGCCATGTGCAGTTAAAACTTTTATCTGCCAAACTTTTAAAATTTTTCAGAGACAAACTTTTAAAATTTTTCAGAAAAGGCTTGACAATTCAAAAAAAGCATGATATAATGTTGGAGTCGTCAAGATCTGGGTGTGGCGCAGTTGGTAGCGCGCTACCTTGGGGTGGTAGAGGCCGCACGTTCAAGTCGTGTCACTCAGACCAAATTCAAATAATCCGAACTTTTTTCTGATAGGAGAAGGGTTCGGATTATTTCTTTATATACGGTATCCTTCCGGTATACGAAATTGTTCGAACTCCGATGACGAACAATAAGCCTCACGGCTATTGAAAAATACATACTTGGAGGAAAAAATATGAAACACCAAAACGAAATCACCTACACCGAAAGAGACGGAATCTTTTATCCCGACCTTTCCCTTCCCGAACAGCTCGATTGCCCTATCGGCAAATACGGACAGATGCGGCTTGATTTCTTGAAAAAGCACCGCAGAGGCACATACACTACCCTGCTGACCGAAGTAAGATTATTGGCACACTTGTCTGCCATAGATCAGGAAGCACGCTCACAAGTCGAATTCTTGACCGCGGAGCTTGCCAAGAAACGTGGCATTGACGAAAATCTCAAAGCAAACAATACGCTCCTGTGGGTGCGAGAGATGAACAACTGTAAAGCATCTGCTGAGGAAGTTGTGTTTCGGGAGGTGGTATATCAATGACGAGCATTATTAAAGAACTTTGGCTCGGAAACATAATTCCGCAATAGGATGGTCGCACCAACTCAAAGAAAATGAAAGAGCTGCTCGGATATATGTCAAGGCATCATGAGGACCTTGAGAAGAGCATGAACGATGAACAGAAAGAGATCTTCGAAAAGTTCCACGGTTGTTGGAGTGAGTATGCAAGTCTTGGCGAAGTAGCCGTCTTTGAGTATGCTTTCAAGCTCAGTATACAGATTGCAATCGAAACACTAACTGAATAACGTGCGGCGGTGGGGCTTGTCCTCACCGTCTTTTTTACGTATAGTTTTTTATAAACCATACTTACCTCAACCAAATACATAAATAATCCGACACAAATCGGCATTTGTATCTTGAAAAAATTGTAATAATATGCTATAATACATTGTGTAAAAGATTATTTTTTCAAGGAGATGTAAAAATGTCCAAAAAGTATGATATGCCTGACCGCTGGTACTCTACAAAAGAAATATGTGCCTATCTTGGTATAAGCCGTGATACGATGCTCGTATGGATTGCCAAAAAAAATATGCCTGCTCATAAGGTTGGTCGTAATTGGATGTTCAAAACAAGCGAAATTGACGAGTGGGTAAAAAGTGGACAATCTGTTGACAAGTGAGAGGAGTATGCTATGGAATGGAATGATATTTGGAAGATAGTTTTAGGTGTTGTTGCGGGATTTGGCGGCATAAGTGGTATCATTATTTTAGTAATAAAATTTGCATCTAATATGATCGCAACTCGTTTACAAGAAAAGTATACTTTGCAACTAAATAAAGAGCTTGAAAAATACAAATCTGCTCTTGATAGCAAAACATATATAAGTAAAACAAAATTTGATGCCGAGTTTGAAATATATAGGCGTTTGTCAACTGATTTTTGCGATGCTGTTAGAGATATTAGTATTATGATTCCAATTTTGGGATCTAACCCGATTGACTTAGAAGAACGTAAAAAACACGATATAGAGATATATAATCGTGCCGTTGAGTCCGTGACAAAAGCACAAAATGCACTTTATGGAAATACTCCATTTATTCCTGCTGAATTAGCGGATATGTATTCTGAAATATTGAAATTGTGTAATATGCAATTCACAGCCTTTTCGCGCCGTTGGAGTGCCTCATATCTTGGTACTTATGAAGAAAAATGCAATATGGAGCACGAAGTGTATGATACTACCCGCGAAATAAACGACAAGTTCAAAATAACAAGTGCTTTTGTGAGAGATTACTTAGCAAAATTAGATGTAATAGAATAAGAGGATATAGTTATGACAGAAGCAGATAGAAAGAAAGCGGCGAAGGCTTTCGCTGAATATTGGAAAGACCGCGGCGACGAAAAGAGCGACAGTCAGTCTTTTTGGCTTGCACTATGCCGTGATGTCCTCGGCGTTGCCGAACCCGAAAAGTTTATATTGTTTGAGGAAAGAGTCAAACTCGACCACACGAGCTTTATTGACGGACATATTCCCTCAACTCACGTTTTGATCGAGCAGAAAAAGCGCGGTCTTAATCTGCGTGCTCCCATTCGTCAGTCGGACGGAACTCTGCTCAATCCATTTCAGCAGGCGCAGAGATATTCTGCCGCACTCCCGTATTCGCAACGTCCTCGTTGGATCATTACCTGCAACTTCGAGGAGTTTTTGATTTACGATATGGAAAAGCCCACGGGCGAGCCGGAAAGCATTATGCTGAAAGACTTGCCAAAGGAATACTACCGTTTTGCTTTTCTCGTTGAAGAAAAGAACGAACTTTTGCACCGTGAGGAGCAGATTTCCATTCAAGCCGGTGAGCTTGTCGGAAAGCTTTACGATGCCATTCTTAGGCAGTACATACATCCCGATAATAAGGATTCACTTCACAGTCTGAACATTCTTTGTGTTCGCCTTGTATTTTGCCTTTATGCAGAGGATGCAGGTATTTTCGGAGAACACCTCAAATTTCATAACTATATTAAAAGTTTTGACCCTCGTGATGTTCGACGTGCTTTGATTGATCTGTTCCGCGTTCTTGATACAAAGGTTGAAGACAGAGATCCGTATATGGATGAACGTCTCGCAGCTTTCCCGTATGTAAACGGTGGTCTTTTTTCCGACGAAAGCATTGAAATTCCCAACTTTACACAGGAGATCGTTGATCTCCTTCTGCACAATGCAAGCGAGGACTTTGACTGGTCACAGATCAGCCCTACGATTTTCGGTGCGGTGTTTGAGTCAACGCTGAACCCTGAAACACGTCGCAGCGGCGGTATGCACTATACCTCTATTGAGAATATCCACAAGGTCATTGACCCTCTCTTTCTCGACGAGTTGTGCGAGGAATTTGACGAGATCAAAGCCTTGAAAGTGCAGAAAATACGCAAAGACAGAGCCTATGCGTTCTGCCAAAAGCTATCAAAGTTTACCTTCCTCGACCCTGCCTGTGGCTCCGGCAATTTCTTAACTGAAACCTATATTTCATTGCGCCGTTTGGAAAATGAAGCACTTCGACTTATCTATCAAGACCAAATGGTTTTGGATACGGGTAATGTTATTCAAGTGTCTATTGGGCAATTTTACGGTATTGAAATCAATGATTTTGCCGTAACTGTCGCCAAAACCGCGCTTTGGATCGCCGAGTCACAGATGATGAAGGAAACCGAGGATATTTTGTCCGCAAATCTTGACTTCCTGCCGCTGAAATCCTACGCGAATATTGTGGAAGGCAACGCCCTGCGTGTTGATTGGGAAAGCGTTGTGCCGAAAGATAAACTCAATTATATCATGGGTAATCCGCCGTTTGTGGGCGCAAGAATGATGGATCAAGGTAGCCCGCAAAAAATCGAGGTTCAAGATACCTTTGGCGATATAAAAGATGTACAGGACCTTGATTATGTTACTTGCTGGTATAAAAAAGCTGCACAGTACATTCAGGGAACCAAAATAGAGGTTGCTTTTGTTTCCACTAATTCCATATGCCAAGGCGCACAGGTTCCTATCTTGTGGAATGTCCTGATTAACGATTACAATATTCATATTAACTACGCGTATCAAACATTCAAATGGGGCAGTGAGTCCAGCGAACAAGCGGCAGTTCATTGTGTTATTATTGGTTTTTCTCTTTATAATAGACCCAAAAAGTATCTGTTTGCAACAGATAAGACCCCGAAAATTGTGTCTAATATAAGTCCATACTTAACTGAAGGCAGTGACCATTTTTGTTATTGCTGCCAAAGAAGCGTTATGCGATGTTCCCAAAATGATTTTTGGCAATCAGCCGAGAGATGGAGGGCACTTTATTCTAACAGAAGAAGAAAAGAATACCATTATTTCAAAAGAGCCTGACTTAGCTCAATGGATTCATCCGTATATGGGCGCTGATGAATTTATTAAGGGAAAGAAGCGATATTGTTTATGGTTGGTTCATGCCTCACCGAAGGAGATAAAAAACAGCAAAATTTTGTATGAAAAGGTTGAGTCTGTACGAAACTTCAGAACAAATTCAAAAGCCAAAACAACTAACGGCTATGCTAAAGTTCCGAATTGCTTTGCACAGATGACGCAACCCGAAGGCGTTGATTATCTGATTATTCCAAGCGTATCATCAGAAAGACGAAAATACATTCCGATTGGCTTTTTGAAAGCCGATACCATATCCTCGAATGCTGTTCAAATTGTGCCAAATGCTACTCTGTACCACTTCGGTGTGTTGACATCAAATGTTCACATGGCGTGGATGCGAACTGTTGCCGGAAGATTGAAAAGTGATTATAGATACTCTAAAGAGATCGTCTATAATACCTTCCCCTGGCCTCACCCAACTGCCGAGCAGAAGACAAAAATTGAGCAAACGGCACAAGCTATCCTTGATGCTCGCGCACTCTATCCCGATTGCTCTCTTGCGGATTTGTATGACGAGGTTGCTATGCCACACGAACTCCGCAAAGCACACCAAGCCAACGACCGTGCTGTGATGCAGGCATATGGGTTTGAGGTCAAGACAATGACCGAAAGTGGTTGCGTTGCGGAGCTTATGAAGATGTATCAAAAATTAGTTAGCAAAGGAGAATAAAATGGGATTTGAGTTAAATGGATTTAGCACATCTTTGGGTGGCATTTCGTGGAACAAAACCACCTCATCTAAGGAAATGTTCGCTCATTTACTATTTTTCTTAGAATCCAAACGCATTTTGGTAAATCCCATTGAATTGGAGTTTAAGGATTGGTGTATTGAGTCTGTATTAGAGATAAAGCAGCAATTAGTGAACGTTACTCAAGAATTAAAATTAAAAGATTTCGATGCGAACATAATTCGGAACTTGATTGATACTTGTAATATTTATTTGGATACTGTTACACCAATGAATTTGTCTGGAATCATCTATAAAAAAGATGGATGTTGGGAAGATTTGAGTTTTGATCGAGCAATGAAAGCTTTTCGCAGTTCTTTTAAACAAGAAATTGAGAAAATCGAAAAAAAGTATCGGTTAAAATTTCACAAAATCATACCTGAGAATTTTTGATAAAGGAGAAAGAATGAAATATTATTTGACAAAAGAAGAAATGAAAGAAATAGAAAAGCTTGCGGATTATGCGTTATCTGCGCAAAACAAGCAAGATGCAAAAAGATATGTTCAGCAGATGCGTTTTGCAATTAACGATATTTGGGGCTCTTCTAAGAATATATTGAATGAAATGATTGCTGGTATAGACAATGCAACAGGAATGGTATCGGATAAAGCAACCAAAACAAGTACCGCAAAACAATTAATTATAAAAGCGCAAATGTTCTGCGTTGAAAAGAAATGACAGTCGATTTTGACTTTAAGAATATTTGTAAGCTATTTTAGAGGATGTAACAGATGTTTAACACTATAATTGTATCAATAGCAGAAGGTGTAATTATCTCTTGCGGAAAAACTGTTTTTGGCAAGATTTCCTTGTGGGTGAAAAAAGGAAAAATAAAGAAAGAGTTAGAAACAAAATTAAACTCTATGATTAACAAAAATCACGAAAATGAAGTTTACTATAATTCATTAGACTCATTTTTGACAAAGGAGAAATTCCCGAAAAAAATAATATCTTATTGTTTCCAACCTACAGAGTCTCCATTTAACTCTATAAATGCCTATATTAATTATCTATCAATAAAATTTACCGACAAGAAACCTGCATATACTCATGAAAAGAGCCGTATATTTCAAGATTTATTGTCTTTGTCTAAGGTAATATTTGAGATAATAAATGATTATACAGGAAACGAAACTGCTCGTCTTGTTATTGCAAATCTTGGCGAGAGATTTGATGAACAACTCGCTCAGCTTTCTCAGCAAAACGAAAAAATATATGACTTGTTAAATGAACGGCTTCCCAAAATCAATAATACTACCGTTGACTTTGATAATCAAGATAGCACAAATCTTTATAAAGCCTCCTTGGTTTCCCGCTATGTTGCTCAGATTCATTATCTTAGTAGGAACATCTATACCGAGAACGATACTGCTCAGACATCCGTGCAATGCTTGTTAAAGGATAAAAAAATCGTATTGTTGGGAGATCCCGGTTCTGGCAAAACGTATGAAGCCGTTAACCTACTCAAAGTTGTGTGTACAGATGCTGATTTTGAAAAATATATTCCCGTTTATATGAATCTTGTGGAATATGGGGTTGCCCATAACTCGGTTTCTGAATACATACAAAAGCAGTTAAAAACTTACTTTGGAATAATCAGCGAAGAGCAACTAACAGAGATATTAGCAACGGATAAATTTATAATCATTTTAGACGGAGTTGATGAAATAACCCAAGAGGATAATCGAGTTAAATTTTTTGCTGATATAAACCAACTTTTATCTTCCACAAACGCATATTACTACATAACTTCAAGAACAAATCCTTATCATAGAAATATAAAAAATATTGTTGAATACAAAATTGAGAGTTTAACAAAAGAACAGGTGTGCGCCGAACTGCAGAAAAACGGAATTAACATAGATGTTGATAAGCAGTATGAGAATCTGTTTTCAAATCCTTTATTCTTGCAAATAGGTATAAAAGTACTAAAAAATTCAAGTGGCAAAATATACAACAAAAGCCAATTGTTTAATGCATACATAGAAGAAGTATGCTATAAAAGAGATCAAAAAAAGCAACTTTCAAAAAGGATCGAAACAAATTATTATAAAATGCTAATGTCTATTGGGTATTTGGCGTTTAATACTTTTGATAAGACTTTTCTTTCGATTGCTGAATTTGATGAATTTTTTGGTTCAAAGGATAATGATTATACCACAAACAATATTTGTGATGTTTTTCGAATCGATATCTTTAAAATCAGTGAAAGCATTATGTTTTCGCACAAACAATTTAAAGAGTATTTTGCTGCCTACTATTTAACAAAGAAATATGATGTCAATGAAAGTAGAGAGCTATATTTTTCGTTGATGAAAAATGAGATTTGGCAAGAAGTAATGGTCTTTGCGGCAGGTTTAATTACCAACATTGATAATCAAAATACATTTCTTGATATGATATTGGGAATTAATTTAAAGACATATTTGGATTGTGTAAAGCACAAAAGTGATCTTTCCGATTCGTATAAGAAACTAACGTACAAAGAATATGCAATGAAGTATTTAAATACGCTATACAATAGTTATACGCTGCTTATTGAATCGTATTTCGCTAATATTTACAAACAATTTCCACCTTTCAAGAGCAAGGAAGAGTCAGAAAAAAACAAGAAAAAAGTGTGTTTGGTCGGAAGTATGTCCGAAGATCGAAAGCATCTGCATTTTTGGTTTGATTGGATGGATATAAATAAAGACACCATACAATTGTACGATGAATGTGATATGCCCGCTGCTTTTAAGGATCTGGAAAAAAGAGCAATCTGGGAAAGTAGAAAAATAACTACCCAAGGTGTCAATCTTGAACTATCGGGTTTAATGGGTGATTCTGCACGTCAAGTTGCTCTTAATATTACTTACGACAGTATCAAAAAGATAATCGATAACTATAAATTGTTTGAAAGTGATTATATCCTCTACGAAAAACTTTGTAGTCAAACTAAAGATATAAAGTTGCTTAAAGATAAATCAATAGCAGAAATTGCAGAATGGGCAACGGATTATGTTAGGAAAACATACGAAGCTTTTGATTCTTCTAATGGGGCGATATTAACAGGTATTTTTTACAATAAAGTAGATGTTATCAATGTGATGAACATTGCTAATTACCTCGCTGTAAGGAATGGAACACACGAAACGCTCGCTCTTCCTCAACCGGATTTACCTTTGACTTCAGGATGGATCTGGAAAGTTTATTCTAATGAAAGAGTGCAAGAACGATTACGTGTATTCTTTTTATGGCGTCAACAAAGTTTTCACGAAATGGTGGAAAACAACTTTCCGCGTATGAAAGATTATTTTCCGCTATGCAAAGACTATCCTTATAAATATCGTATTCATGTTAAGTTTAAGGATACCGATGACTATACCTCTGATCCAAGTATAACATATTATCACATTGCCATTAAAGAAGGCGAGGATGACACTCCGGAAATCATAACAAACGAGCCATATCCTGAACTTCACAATGAAGAAATTTTCAACTTAATTATGTCGAGTTACAATTCAAAAGGAAAAGATATAAATAGTTTTACTGTAGCATCAACGGGATTTGACTTAACATTAACTTCACGTCACTCAAGATCCAATATGCCACTTGCAAGTGTCGTATATGATGATTTAAAATCAAACTTTAAGAAACTGTTTGAAGAGTAACTATTAAAGCATTATTCTTTTACATCAAATAGACACCTAACATAAACCGCTATCAAAGCGTGATACACACGACGAGATAGCGGCTTTTTGTTCGCAGGCGGTAATTATTGTTTGATAAAGCGTTTTCTCGCTTCTCTTGATGATGAAACCGATAGAAATATTGTACTTTTCAAATTCCAAGGTAAGACGCAAAGTGAGATTGCGTAAATACTTGGCTTCAGATTGCTAAGCGGCTGAAGAAGATTAAATCCAAGTTCGATGCCCTCACAAACGAAAACAAATAACCATAGCCTCTGCTGACTTCGGTCGTCAGGGGCAAATTTTTTTGCCAAAAATTTTTTTGCTTCGAGGAATAATTTTTATTTCTTATGTCGGGGTACTTATGAAGGGATAAGAAGGATTACCTAACACACATAAAATCTCATATGACGAAATCCGTTACATAAGCATTAGAACAGGTCGAAGTTGAGCGTATTCGACTACCGTTTCTATCGATGTTTTTGTAACGGTTTTTTTAAGTTCCCACTCAAATATTAGGGGACATCAATTTTATGTCAAAGCACCAATGCTAAAATGAAAATATTTCGTGAATTTTTTCGGTTAGGGTTGTAAAAAAGCCATTCTCGCTGCCTACCAATTGAGGGGATAAAAATAGAGAAATCTGTCGGGTTTTGAGTCATTTCGCTGCCTACGTATTGGGAAGACTTCATGCCAAGTTTGCAAGAAGTTTGAAAATGGTTACCCTTTTTGTGCTTTTTCGCTGGCTACCAATTAGAGAGATATTTCGTCCATTCTTCTGAATGTAAATAGCGAACAGCAGATAAATGAAAACATTCTGTTAATTTTATCGGAAAGGGTTGTATTTTTGCTGTTTTCGCTGCCTACCAATTGAGGGGACTTTTTTTCGGACACTATTAAATTCGCATATTTTTGTCCCAATGAATGAGATCATAAAATGTTTTTTAGATTGTGGCGGTTTTCTGCCATTTTCACTGCCTACTTCTTGAGGGGATATTTTCAAATTGCAACAAAACCCGTTTACATAAATTCGCATTCGCATGCCGTTTCGGATGCAGAAAGGAGAAAAAATGATGAAACAGAAGACTAAATTCGCCCTATTTTGAGGACGCGTCCGAAAAATAGCAAGCAGGGACTTTCCGTACACGGGGTGCGGCAAGTCCAACCTGCAGGGGCGCCGCCCCTGTAACTCCGAATTCATTTGAAAGGAATCAAGATTATTGAGTAAAGAAAAGAATGCAAGAATTGTGATGGATGTCGATGAAAGTATCAAAGCAGAGATTGAAGAAAATGCCAAGAGATGTGGGCTGAGTATGACTTACTATCTTGTGTGGTGCGCTCTGCACGAAGCACCGCCCAAGGCTCTGCCGCCCGATGCGATTGTGAAAGTGAAGAATCTGCTTTGCAATTTTCAGGAGAAGCTGTTCGCTCTCGAGTGCATGGTTGAGGACATCTCATATTTTGAGCCGTATGTCAGCGAGTGCAAGAGACTTATGGGCGAGATGGACAGACTGCTCCTGGAAGCGCAGAGCTGATGGCGACCACGGGATTTTGGCCTGTTAAGGCAAATCTGCTGGCTCTCATCAAGTACACCGAGAATCCCGAAAAGACCTCGGTGCTCGGCGAGAAAGAGTTGAAGGCTCTTCACGATGTTCTCGATTATGACATGAACGGAGACAAGACCGAGCAGAAGCTATACGTTACCGGCATCAACTGTCTGCCCGAAACGGTGTATGAGAGAATGATGGCAACCAAACGGCAGTTCAACAAAACGGGAGGTGTGCTTGCCTATCACGCTTATCAGAGCTTCAAGGAAGGTGAGGTCACACCGCAGGAATGTCACCGCATCGGGATCGAAACGGCAAAGAAGATGTGGGGAGATCGCTTTGAGGTGCTGGTGACAAGTCATGTTAACGGACACCATCTGCACAATCATTACTGCATCAACAGCGTCAGCTTTGTGGACGGCAAGAAGTTTGAGAACAAGATTGCCGAGCATATGCGGATGCGTGAAGTATCGGACGAGATTTGCAAGAAGCACCGTCTGTCCGTGCTTCGCGGCTCAAATTTCTATTCCAGGCAGAGCAAGCGTGAGTATTGGAAGAACAAATCGGCAAGCGAGATTGAAAAGGAGATCATACGGCAGGATATTTGGGAAGCGGCGTATCATGCAAAAGAACCGAATGAGTTTTATCGTCATCTTCGCTCTCTCGGCTATTATATCAATCGCAACCAAAAGTATGAGCATATCTCGGTCACGCCACCCGGCTGGAACAGAACGGTGAGAATCGACACGCTTATCCCGGAGCTTGACAACAACAGCTTATTGAATTTGTTTTGGGAGAATTACGAGCAATACTATGAGCCGATTTATGTGGGTTTTGATTTTTGTCCGCTAAAAAAGTATGAGAACACCATTTGGAGATACAAACACCGCCGAGACAATATTCAAGAGTTTGTAGATGCCATCTTCGGTATTATCCGTCTTGCCCTCGGACTTGACGATTGCCGCAACAAAGAGACACGTGCGGTTCTGCTCTCGCCCGCTTTCCGCAAGGAGTCGGCAGCACTCAAGGAACATCAAAACATCATCCGCTTTGTCAGCAAGCACCAGATCCAAACGCCACAGGATATCCGTGATGTGGCAGCAGAATGTCAAGTGCGCATGGATGACCTCAAGGAAACGAGAGATATCCTTTACAACCGTATACGCAGACCAAAACCGACAGACACGGTTGAAGAACTCAAATCGGCGAGGGATAGCCTCACTCGTGACATTGCAGAGGCGCGAGAACAGCTCAAAACAGCGAACAAGCTTACAGACCTACTCACGCGCATGGAAAAAGAGATCAACGAGGAGCTGGCGTTAGAACGCGAAGGAGCGACACTTCCGGCACCTACTACCGCTGACGATGTGTCAAGGTATATCAACAGCGAGGATTATGATCCGGCACAGCACCAAATACAAAGCGGAATACAGCCAAGCGTGCGTAGACGAAGTGAGTGGGAACGATGAATGGCTAACACTCACTTTAATGAGTTGCTGAAGTGGTAGATTTGGTAAGTCCGCAAAATGAGGACTTACCACTTTGAAACCATGGAATGCTCCAAAGTCCGCATTTATAGAACTTTGAGGTAGCGCATCAAAATGAAGCGTTAGCACAATGAAACAGAAAGGATATGACATGAATAACACCTTTTTTCGAGTACACGATCACATTTTCTCGCACGGTCTCACACCGCGAGATATCGCCGTCTACCGTTGCCTCTGTAAGCACCGCAACAACGGTAGAGGCGTGGCATTTCCGTCGAGAAAGACGATTGCGAGAGAATGTGGCATCGGCAAGGTTGAGACCGTAGATAAGGCTTTAAGGCGGCTCTGCGAGATGGGGCTGATTGAAAAGCATCATCAGTACACGCCCAACGGCGGCTATAAATCCAACATCTACACTATACCCGATTTCGGGGATGTGGGTAGCCCGTAAAGAGTGGTACTAACTATATGAATTTAACTAATTACTATCCGAGAGTAGTAATATATAAGGCTCATCGGATATACAACAAGGAGGATAAATGACCAACACATTAACAAAGCTGAATGGCATAATTAAGAAAATCTTTTTCGGAGAGTATAAAAAACACAATTACGAGTTTGAATGGCAAGAGCTGGTACAAAGACGAAATGACCAAGCCAAAGTCGCTCATATTCTCTGTTCGGATGAGTACGAGAACGCAAATCTATGGAAACGCACATGGATTTTTCTTCGGGAAGTATTGCCTATTGACAGACGGGCGGCATTTAACATTCCCGACCACGAGATTGAGGCACTTGCCCGTTGTTTTTTGCCGGATATCATCGCCTATTTTGAGTCAGAGGAAGGCAAAGCCGATTTTGCCGCATGGAAAGCCGAACAAGAAAAGCTTGAAGCCAAGAAAAAGACAAGAAAGACAATGCAACGTTCTTCTTCCGGGAAGTATGAGAGGTGAGAATTTGAAAGGATTTCATATAATATGCTTATTTGCTATTGACAGTAATATCGGATTGTGTTATAATAAAGAAAAAGCACACGATAGAGGTATGGAAATGGAGATATTGGCAGAACGCATCCGTCAGCTTCGCAAAAGTCTTAATCTTTCGCAGGCGAAGGTGGCGAAGATGGCGGGTACACAACAGACGAGTATAAACAGATATGAATCTAATCAATATGATCCGCCACTGAACATCCTCATTTGGTATGCCGATTATTTCGATGTATCTCTTGACTATCTCTGCGGCAGAACGGACAAGCCACAAGGCAAACTATATGAGTACGAACCGAAGGCACTCAAGATCAAAGAGGAAAACAAAGCGGACATGGAACAGTTTATTGATATGTGCTTTGATCCTTCCTCTCCTGCAGGTGTCAAGATGAAAGAAGCTATGATGAAGCTTCTCATAGAAAAGGAGGACAAATGACCGGAGTAATTTATGCCCGATATTCCTCGGACAATCAAAGAGAAGAGTCTATTGAAGGTCAGATACGTGAATGTCAAGCCTATGCCGAGCGAAGCGGTATTGATATCGTCGGAACGTATATAGACCGCGCCTTCTCTGCCAAAACCGACAAACGCCCCGACTTTCAACGAATGATCAAAGACAGCGCCAAAAAGGCCTTTGAAACGGTCATTGTTTGGAAGCTTGATAGATTTGCACGCAACCGCTACGACTCAGCGCATTACAAGTCAATGCTCAAGAAAAACGGTGTTAGAGTGATCTCCGCAACGGAAACCATCTCCCCCGGATCGGAGGGTATCTTGCTTGAGTCAGTGCTTGAAGGTATGGCAGAGTATTACTCTGCCGACCTTGCGGAGAAAGTCATCAGAGGGCACACGGAAAATGCTTTAAAGTGCAAATACAATGGCGGTACCCTTCCCATAGGCTTTACAACAGACAAGGAGCAGAACTATCTGATCGACCCGATAACCGCGCCGCTGGTCGTGCAATCCTTCCAAAGCTATGTAAACGGAATGGGTATGAAGCAGATTGCCGACGAGTTAAATCTGCTCGGTGTCAAAAATCATCGCGGCGGCAAGATCAAGATCGACAATGTCAACAGTATGCTAAAAAACCGCAAATATCTCGGCGAATACAGTTACCGTGACATTGTTGTTCCCGACGGAATACCGCGTATTGTATCGAATGAGCTATTTGAGCAGGTACAGCAAAGGATGGCGAAAAATAAGAAAGCACCTTCACGGCACAAAGCCGAGGACGACTATATCTTAACCACCAAGCTGTTCTGCGGCAAATGCGGCTCTATGATGGCAGGAGAAAGTGGCACAAGTGCGACAACCAAGATCTATCACTACTACAAGTGCAACAATGCCAAGCGGCACTTGGGATGCGACAAAAAGGCAGTCGGCAAGAAGTGGATTGAGGATATTGTGATCGGGGAGATTCTGCTCTTCTTAAAAGACGATACCACGCTCGGCAAGATTGCCGATGCAGTCGTTGCCGAGACCAAAAAGGAAAGCCCCGCGATCCTTGCAATGAATGTAGAGCTGGCAGACACGCAACTGAAGCTCAAAAACATCATGAATGCCATCGAAAACGGCATTTTTACCGAGAGCACCAAATCCCGTCTTGATGAACTCGAAAAGCTGAAAAAGAAGCTCACCATTTCTTTGCAAGCCGAGCAAGCGAAGCATCCCGTTTTGTCAAAAGAGCAGATCATCGCTTGGTTCCACCACCTGCGCACCTTTGATGTAAAGAAAAAAGAACATCGCGAGAGATTGATAGATACTTTCATCAACGCGATATTCTTATTCGATGATAAACTCGTTATTACTTTTAATTATCAGAATGGCTCAAAGACCATTTTACTCTCCGATTTGGAGAAGAGTTCTTGTTTGAATGAGTTTGGGAGACCAAAAATTCCGTAGAAAAGGCACAGTTTTCTACGGAATTTTTATTTTGCTTTTGTGTATAGCGAACAGTAAATGGGTTGATTGTCAGTTGTACAAGCGCTCGTCAACCGTTTCCAAATGCTTTTGACCACATATTTGACCACAATCGGTGACCACATGCGAAAATAATCGCTGAAAAAAACGGCTTCAGATTGAGATTTGCATTCTCTATCCGAAGCCTGTTCTCATCTCGACACTACTTATTGAAAAATTATCATTTCTGTGTTATTATATGTATGTACAACTTACTCTGCCCATCAATAAAATACTATTGCAATATGCATTTTATTGAAAAGCGGCTTTCTCCTCCGTCTTTTCAGTGGGGCATAC
>CAYQEY010000034.1:0-17663 GCA_964416635.1 uncultured Lachnospiraceae bacterium
CTTTTCCGCCAATGGACTCAAACATGATTCCGGTTATTGCGGCAATGGTATCACGCAGAAGAAAAAAGCCCAATGGAACAAACAGCGCGGTAAACAACACGCTGTTTAGAAATCTGTGCTTCATAATCTTTTTCATACAAACCACCTCCAAGTGCTGTTAACATTAACTATTTTATATTTAACAAAATTTGATAATAGATAGAAACCCGACTCTGTTAAGTTGTTTTTTATGATCATCGCAAATTTATGTCGGTATATATTGGCGTTTCCTTTTCGAATCACACTAAAACGTAGCTACATGCACAGATGTTCCTATACTAACTTATCCTGTGCAGGGCGAATGGCCTGACGTGCCTCCTTACAATAACATATCCTGCTATCATACTCCGACTATTTATCATACAGTATTATACAGAGAGGAGTGCAACAAAAGTGCAACACGGAAGCAGAAAAGTAAAAACAATTTCTGCTCAGTTTATTTATTGCACACCTATTTGTAAAATAGCTTTAAAAAGTTATCTTTTCAAGTTATAATGAGTTCAAGTAATCAATCCAACTTTGGCGTAGCGGTTATCTTCGATTAAAGCGCTTCAAATATTTAACAATGATATCGCTTGATGAATTTACAATTATTCGGTATAATGAAGTAAATCTCAAAAGTAGGAAATACCTATGTGAGACACTATTCTTGCAAAACTCGATGAGATTTGGAAACGAGAAAACATAAAAACTCTGTATTGCTATAATCGGCAGATTAAAAAAGCAAAACGTATAAATTATAGGTTGACAACATTCCAAAAAATGGTGTACAATACAGGTACTTAAAATATGAGGTGTAAGTTTGAAATTAACTATCTTCTCCTCACCAACAAAATACATAGAAACAAAGACTACCGTGCGGTAGCCGAAAAAACAGTATCAAAACAGATTAAGAAGTAGCAGGGGTAACGAGGTCCCCTTGATGTTGGAGAATAAAGATAGCCTCATCCACCGAAACGGTACGATGAACAGGCGGATCGTTAGATCGCGTATAAAGGTCAGCGTTGTAAGGCTCATTCTTTTTAAGAATGTTGTAGATGGCAGTCAACGGCATTCTCACAATCGCGATACTGCAATTGTATATAAATATGGGATTGAAAATTGCAAAGACGCAGTAGAGCAACGAAAACAGGAATATATCGAAAAGATAATATACCGGAATGAACATCTATGTGATTATCAAGGCATATGGGCGGATTTTATGCTAAAATAAAACTGGGATGTGCTTATATACAATTAGACAATGCCGGTTTGTAGAGAATAAACCGACAACTTTCAGTTTTATTTGACTGCTGCACCGCAAAGATTGGTGAGCAACCGTTCATAGTTGCCCTACTTTTGTTATGCGTTTGCAACTTTTTTTCGTCTCTCCTTCTCCACCCTGATTTCCGCATTCATATCCACTATCAGCACCGCGAGCTTTTTGTGACCAAACGGCGGCACAGCCGACAACAGTAACTATACCTTAACTATAACCATAAACGACGACAGTACGGCAAATATTCACTCGCCTTTCTGAGAAGGTAAGCTCCGTCCGGTGTATGACGAAACAACGAAAAAATACATGTTCACCGAAAAAACCGAAAGCAACGATGACAGACCTTCTTATCACGTATACCTTTACGGCGAGTACGAAGGACCGGTAGATAACGAAGAAGTGTACGGGTTTTTAGGTAACCTAAGCAAAAATTACAACGGTGAGCCTGTATCCTTCAGCCTGAATAAGGACGTGAATATCCTCACCTAAGATGAAAAGAAAAAAACGGTATGGAATAGGCAGAGAAAGACGTTTTAGACCGTTCTGAAATCTACAGCCCGAACGCAGTAAACTAAATTTCAAAAAATCTAAAATTTTCGAATTGGCAAAATGACGAATTTAAGCGTTATTATCATCCCATAATTTCGGCACTAAAACCATTTGACAAATTCAACTTTTTTTGATATAATCATGGTGTTAACAATTATGATGAGCAGCATATGCGTAAGTCCGATCATTGTATCGGTCTTACGCATTTTTTGTTGTATGAAGGAGGATACCATGGACGAACAAAACAATTCCTTTCTTGCCACGGAAAAAGTGGGCAAGCTCATGAGAAAATATGCTGTTCCTTGCATAATTTCTCTGCTGGTCGGCGCACTCTACAATATCGTTGACCAAATTTTCATCGCCAACGCCGACTATCTCGGTTCTTACGGAAACGCTGCCAATACGGTGATATTTCCTCTCACAGTCATAGCACTTGCAATTGCGGTTATGATCGGTGACGGTTGTTGTGCCTTCGTCAGCATATGCCTCGGCAAAAGTAAGCCGAATGATGCTTCAAAGAGCATGGCAAACTCTGTTGTACTGACCATTATATCGAGCTTGGCTCTTACGGCAATCTATCTCATATTTATGGACAAGATAATTGCCATGTTCGGCGGCAACGTCAACGAAGAGACCTTCAATCACTCCAAAAAATATTTCTTTTGGATCTCTGTCGGTATTCCGTTTTATATGTTCGGCCAGGCAATGAACCCAATCATCCGCGCGGATGGCAGTCCTAAATTTGCAATGATCTCAACGCTCGCAGGTGCCGCCGTTAATATCATTCTTGACCCGATCTTAATTTATCCTATGAAAATGGGAATGGCAGGTGCTGCCATTGCAACCGTAACAGGTCAAATAGTTACGGCAGTTCTCGCCATTTGCTACCTATGCCGTACCAAAACGGTTAAAATACAAAAAGGGGATTTCAAGTTCAGCGGCAGAGTCACCGGCAAAACACTAAGCCTTGGTATTTGCAGCTTTCTCTCGCAAATATCGCTCGTTGCGGCGATGGCGGCGATCAACAACATGTTACGGAAATACGGTGCTATGGATGAAATATTCGGCAAACCCGAATTTGCGCAGATTCCGATGGCTGTCGTCGGCATCGTAATGAAATTTTTCCAAATCGTCATCTCCATTGTCGTCGGCATGGCGGCAGGCTGTATCCCGATAGTTGGCTTCAACATGGGGGCAAAGAGAAAAGACCGCGTCAAAAAGCTGTTTAGTGCTCTATTGATAGCCGAAACGGCGGTAGGAGCGATCGGATTTATATTGGTTGAGTTTTTCCCCGGAGTAATAATCAATATTTTCGGTGCCGCCAATGAAAGCGTTTACTACACCGAATTTGCTCTCAAAGCGTTCAGGACCTACCTCGTGTTCATCATCCTCGCTTGCATAAATAAGGCGGCGTTTATCTTTCTTCAGGCAATGGGAAAGGCTCTTGCCTCGACCATGCTTTCAATGGTGCGTGAGATCGTGTTCGGCGTAGGCTTTGCACTCATTCTCCCCATTCTTTTCGGACTTGACGGCGTGCTTTATTCCATGCCCGTATCCGATCTTTTGACAGCTGTTATATCCACAGCGGTCATCTTTATGACCTACCATGAACTGAACAAAAATTCAGATATCGAAATGTCGATCGTTTGATCTGCAAATACAGCGGCACGGAACTTTATCCCTGCCGCTGTATTTATATTACAGATATTCCGAATTATAAAACTCATAGGTATGTGATCAACCGCAAATTTTATTTCTATAAAATTTCCAAAAAACATATTGCAATTTCCGAAATTTGTGTTATAATATATAGTGTGATATTGTATTTGGTATTCTTTTTGGCAATTTTCAAAAATTTCGAGACAAAATAAAATTATACGCCTTATGCGCTGGGGAGCACGACTAATGAAGAAAGCACTTAATATAGTTAAAAAGATCTTTGTTTGGATAATGGTGGTATTGGCGGTCGCTATGATGATCTTTACACTTATATCCGTAAATACCTTTGACCGTTCCGACAGAAGTCTGTTCGGCTTCAAAGCCTTTATCGTACTTTCCGACTCTATGTCGAAAACCGACTTCGATGCAGGCGACCTCGTATTGGTAAAAGAGGTTGATTGTTCAACTTTAAAGGAAGGCGATATTATCTCCTATACCTCGCAGAATCCCGAAAACTTCGGAGAGACCGTAACCCACAAAATCAGAAGTCTGACCACCGATGCAAACGGAAATCCCGGATTTGTTACCTACGGTACGACGACCGATACCGACGACGCTACTGTGGTTACATATGAGTTTGTACTCGGAAAATATCAGACCCATATTCCCAAAGCAGGCTCTTTCTTCCAGTTCCTGAAAACCACTCCGGGATATATCGTTTGCATACTGATCCCGTTTTTGATTCTTATCGGAATTCAAGGACTGAACTGTATTAAGCTTTTCCGCCAATACAGAAGTGAACAATTGGCAGAGATGAACGAGGAACGCGCAAAAATAGAGGCAGAGCGCGCAGAAAATCAGAAGATGATGGCTGAGCTGATGGCATTGAAGGAGCAACTTGACAAACAAAATGCCAATAAGACCGATAGCGCGCCTGCGGAATCCGAAAATATTCAATCGGAGAGTGCTCCATCGGAGGACGTTCAGTCCCAAACCGATTCTGAAGATCGGTAATTTATTTTCCAAATAAACTATTTGTTGTGTTACGATCTTCGAACGACGAATACTGATTGTATAGGATAGTTTTTATAAGTCCGTCCACCCCTCGGGGGGAGGGGCGGTGATCAAAGGACACGAGTGCTTTTTATGCCTTTTGATTGCCGAACTTTTATTCCCGAATAAGGAGGAATCTAAGCATATGAAACAAAAAAAATTGCATATAGAAGATACACCTTCTGCTCAAAACCGTACAGAGATGACCGATATATCTTTTTATCGGCTTCTCTTCCCATCTATATTGGGTATTATTATTTGCACCGTATGTCTTGCGGGTCTTACTTGGGCATGGTTTTCAAGTAATGTTACAAGCTCGGCAACCACTATAACCGCCGCCAATTTTGAGGTTACAACAACAGTAAAGGTTGACGGTGGCGGGGATGTTGCTCCGTCATCAGAAGGAGTTTATACTCTTTCCTCCGGCGAATATGAGGTTACGCTCACGGCAAGCGGAACTGCCTCCACAGGCTACTGCAAAGTCATACTCGATGGTCAAAAATATTACGTTCAGCTCTTTCCCACTCCTGCAGACGGAAAACCGAATACGATTACTTTTTCTGTCAACGTTGGTCCCGAGGGCTCTTCGCTTGATATAAAATATTCTTGGGGAACTCATGTAACACAGAGCGATGAACAGCCCATCGGAGACGGAAGTACGCTTAATACCACAAGCACTGCATCATCCGATTAAACGCTCTGCAATCCATATTGCTCAGTCAGATTATCACAAAAATAATAAAGGCTTCGGAAAAAAGATAAACTTCGATCCGGAGCCTTTGTTGTTATTCAGTGACTGATTTCAACTTTGATTTTATCAGAAAATGTGCTGACAGTCGAAATAATACGATCACGCGTTTATGGGCGACCAAAAGGCCACCCATATTTTTTATACCGAATACCGATATTACTTCAATCGATATTAAACCTCTGTATCTTTGTCACAGCAACATTCAAAATCGTAATCGACGTAGTGTGCGATAAGTCTTGCTCTGAACCTTCGCTCGTTACAGATCGAAACCGAGCCGCCGGATACATCCAAATCCTCGGGAAGCACGAATTTGATACATCTGACTAACACGTCACGGCAGGTGTCGTGCGTGTGTGCCGGAACGGTAATCGTTTTCATTCCTCTCTTATGCTCTACATCACAGGAATCGACCTCATTGAGCAAGACTGCCAACGCTACGCGCCTGTTCGGGCAAACGCTGTGAAGCGTTACGTCAAGCTGAACTATACGTCCGAGTGACTGCATCTCAAGGTCGCCCGCGTCGAATTCGATCGTATCGGAACAATTGGCGACCGTTATATCAACTGTTGTGGGACAGCCCTCGGGGCACACGTCAACTCCGCAATCGACATCAATAGTGGGAGATGGGAACACAACAACGTTATCCTCGGCATCCTCGTAATCGATTCCCTCGTTTACCTCTACTGTACCCGTGCAGGGTCCGATGTGCTTGACAGTGAACTCAAATGTCGCACCCTCGCTCGCCATTACGCCGAGCTCATCAATTTTCCAAATCACGGTATTGGTTCCCGAGGTGCTCGCACTTCCCTTGCTTGGCGAGGATATCGACGTGATTTCAAAGCAAGGAGCAACGTTGTCGGTAATGACAATATCAGTCGCACCCGGCTTAACGATATTTTTCGCAAGATCCTCAAAAAGCTCTTTAAGCTCGGCATCGTCCGGCGTTATGGCAACATATGCCGAATCGGGATCGGAGCTCCAATCATTCAGAGCATTCACGTCTATACCGCCGTTTCCCGAAAGACCGATGCAGTATATGATGACTCCCTGCGATTTTGCAAGAGTTGCGACCGTGTTCGGATCGCTTCCCGCGGTAGTTACTCCGTCGGTAAACATGACCATAACTTTGGCATTCGTAGATGCGGGATCAAACAGGTCAAGCGCTTTTTCAAAGGCATCGGCATGATTTGTCAAGCCGTTAGACGACAGCGCATCGACAGCGTCCTTGAGATCCGAAACCGAGGTGATCAGCTGAGTGTCCTGTGTGGCATTGCTTGCAAAGCTTACGATACCGATGCGGCTTCCAAGACCTATCTGACCATTCTGCGATCCATCGGTCGCCTCGTCGATGATATCGATAAATGCTTTCGCCCCCTCCTTCAGATTTGCAAGAGGAGAGCCTGCCATGCTGCCCGAACGGTCGAGTATAAGGACGATATCGGTAGGATTCGCCGTTATATCGGGAGCGGCTGTCAAAGATAATTTTATTTTAAAAGAGCCGCCGCAATTTATCGTCGTTGCGCTCAGCTCTTTATTGGAGTTTATTACACCCATAGAATTCTTCCTTTCAGAGTCCCGTATATTTTGTTGGACTCTTTACATTATATGTCGAAAGGAAGCGCTCGGTGTAACTCAAAGCAGTGCGTGATATTTGATGTTCTCATGTGAACCTGACTTAAATAAAAAAAGCGCTTACAAGCATGAATATTTCCTTATGCTCCCGGTGCAAACTAATGCAGAGTATATGGAGGTAATTATGGATATTATCAAGGTTATATTAACATCAATTTTGTCTGTCGCAGCGCTATTTATAATTACAAAGATCATGGGACACAAGCAGGTCTCACAGCTTGACTTTTTTGACTATATAAGCGGTATAACCATAGGATCTGTCGGTGCTGAGCTTGCAACAGATCTCGAAGAGCCATGGAAACCGCTTACGGCACTTATCATTTACGGTGCCATATCGCTCCTGATCAGCATGCTGACGAACAAATTTCCGAGGACAAGAAAATATATTAACGGAACGCCGTCAATATTGATGAATGACGGAAAGCTTTACCGAAAAAATCTGAAGAAAGCAAAGCTTGATCTCTCGGAATTCATGTTGCTTTGTCGAGAACAAGGTTATTTTGACCTCAACGAGATACAGGCGGTAGTATTTGAGTACAACGGCAAGCTGTCCATATTGCCGAAAGCTGCGTACCGCCCCATAACTCCTACGGATATGAAGATCACGGCAGAGGCAACTCATTTCGGCACCGAGATCATTATGGATGGGCGCGTAATGAGCGAAAACCTGAGGCGACTCGGAAAGGATGGGAGTTGGCTCGAATATCAGCTGACCCTACAGGGTTATAAAGACCCCCGTCAGATATTCCTCGGTGTCTATCACTCGGATAACGACACGCTTTATCTCTATCCCACGGTATAAATCCTTTCATCGCAAAATTTGTTATTTTTCGACAAAAAATAAACTGATTATATGTATAAAACAAACAAATCTGAAAAATATTAAAAACCCTCTTGACTTTACCGCTTTAAAGTGGTATAATACACACGTAAATACGTTTGAGCAGGAACAAGTAGGTTTGGATGGAGCCTTGAGAGAGTTGACGGTCGGTGCGAGGCAACGGCAAAGCCCAAGCTGAATACATCCTGTGAGTAGTGCACTGAACAAAGGTGACTTTAAGTAGGCTGCAACGGGCGTTCCCGTCATAGAACAAGGGTGTTTATAGACACTCTCAAAGGTCGCAACCGTGAGATTGCGGCGAACTGAGGTGGTACCACGGGATCTTCTCGTCCTCTGTATTCTGTATTCGGAATACGGGGGCGTATTTTTTTACCGTAAAGCTGTTACCCCCCGCAATTCCTCACCTGAAGGAGGTAAAAACACATGACAGACGCACAACTTTACACAATCATTGCGCTTTGCGTATACGCAATCGCAGTGGCACTGATCGGCTGTATCAGCTACGGAAAGTCCAAAACGCTTGACGGCTTCCTTATCGGAGGAAGAAATATAGGCGCTTGGGTAACCGCATTTGCTTACGGCACTACTTACTTTTCGGCGGTCGTATTCGTAGGATACGCAGGTCAGCACGGATGGAACATCGGTATCGGAAGTATATGGATAGGTATCGGTAATGCCGTTTTAGGATGCCTGCTTTCATGGCTCCTGTTTGCCAACAGAACGCGAAAGATGACAAAAAGGCTTCAGGCAAAGACAATGCCCGAGTACTTTGAAAAGAGATACGATTCAAAGGGTATGAAAATTTTTGCTGCCGTGATCATCTTCATATTCCTCGTTCCCTACTCCGCCGCAGTATACAAGGGGCTCGGCTCGCTCTTTAACGCAGTTTTCCCCGGAGTTGAAACCTGGGTCTGGATGCTTATTATCGCGTGCCTTACAGCGGTCTACCTCGTTGCCGGCGGCTACGTGGCTACCGCTTACACCGATTTTATTCAGGGAATAATCATGATAGTCGGTGTCGTATGCCTTATAATTGCAGTATTCAACCATGAAAACGTAGGCGGCTTTGCCGGATTTGCAGAGAACCTCAAAAACTTTGTATCCCTGCCGAACGACCCCAATCCGACCACGGGCGACCAGCTTACAAATATCTTCGGCGGCTCGTCCTTCAAGTTCCTCTGCGTTAATATTATGCTTACGAGCTTCGGTACATGGGGACTGCCTCAGATGATCGGTAAATTTTATGCCATCAAGGATACCGCGGCTATCAAGCGCGGAACCATAATCTCCACGGTATTCTGTCTCATTATCGGTTGCGGCGCATACCTCATCGGAAGCACCTCCAGACTTATCCTCGGAGGACAGCTCCCCGAGGGCGGCGTAGACTCGGTTATCCCCGCCGTTCTTATGGAGGTTCTCGGCGGCGGTACGCTCGGCATTATCCTTCTGTCGGTCATCATGATACTTTTGCTTTCGGCATCGATGTCGACTCTGGAAGCGGTGGTGCTCACCTCTGCATCCGCGGTTGCAGTCGATCTCATCCCTGCCGTAAGAAAGAAGCCTACCAAGACCGAAACTCAGATGCTCCTCACAAGACTTCTTTGCCTTGCATTCGTTGCTTGCTCGTTTATCTTCGCAACGCAGAATATCCCGATAATCGTAAGTCTCATGTCTTTCTCATGGGGTGTTGTTTCGGGTTGCTTTATCGGTCCGTACATCTGGGGACTTTTCTCCAAGAAGATCACAAAGATCGGTGCATATGCGGGTATGATTGCAGGACTTCTCACAGTCGGCGGTTCAACGCTCGTTATCACACTCACATCGGGCTTCTCCGCGGCGGCGTCTAAATCTCCCGAAATGGGTGTTGCCGCGATGGCTGTTTCCATGGTAGTAGTTCCCATCGTAAGCCTGCTTACCAAGAACAAAGTCAAGGATAAAGAGCGGGTAGAAAAGATATTCGAATGTTATAACGAAGAATAAGATTCAAAAGGGCTGCTTCACAACCTGTTAATGCTATGAAGCAGCCCCTTTTGTTGCTTTTGTATAGGGTGAAAATTAAATTTTCCGATTCGACTCAATCCATTTTTCATCAGATAAAGGAAAAATGACTCCGCCATTTACCCCTCAAGTTTTTTGAAAAAAGCTTGACCAAAAACCTTTTGTTTGTGTTCAGCACAAATTTTACAATAAAACAAACAGCTTCCACTAATCAAAGTCTCTCACTTCATCAGCTCGTCTGTCAAACGTATGACCGCCCTTTGATGTGCCGTGATACATCGTTTTCATCACGGACAGCGGAGTACTCTTGTATGTCGCCAATCGCACTTTGCGTAGTAGCGGTGGTAGAGGATTCCTCTTTTTTATGTCAAATATGGTTGGTGTCATATCAACTACAATACCATCTTTGAACTTCTTGAGTGCGTCCGAGGCGGTTTTCTTTGCCTCATTTTTTTGTCTTAGCATCCGCTTTTTTGAATTTTGTTTTCGAAATGTTTGTGAAATGTTAAAAAATGATTTTTTCAAAAAAATCGCCTATACTGTAAAAAATCAGTAAAGGAGATTTTATTCAATGATGAGATATTTCTTTAAGCTTCTGTCAGAACTTTTTAGTCTGAATCATTCAAGTGCGAAGAGCAAGATAGCGCTCTGCACTGTCAGCCGCCACGGCTCCGTCGGATACCGCCGTTACGACCTGCCGCAATGACTTCGTGCGCACGTCTCCTGCGGCAAATACCCCTTCAATATCGGTATGAGTACTCTCGTCGGCAACTATATATCCGTAGTCGTCAAGACGAAGTATTCCCTCAAAAAGCTCGGTCGACGGCTTTCTGCCGACGCTCACGAAAAGTCCGTCGAAATAAACGTCGGATACATCCCCGCTTTGCAATTTCTTTACTTTTGCTCCCACGAGCCTTTGCTGAACTATATAACTCTCTATCACCGAGTTCCACATAAATTCAACATTCTCCGCACTCATCAACGGTTCGTGATATATTTTTGTTGCGCGGAGAGTATCTCTGCGGTGCACGATGATAACCTTTTTTGCCAGATGCGACAGATAGAGCGCATCCGATACCGCGCTGTTGCCGCCTCCTACCACCATGACCGTCTTGTCCTTGTAAAATCTTCCGTCACAGTGAGCACAATAGTGCAGTCCGCGTCCGACGAGCGCATCCTCGCCGTCGATCCCGAGCTTTCGAGGCTCTGCACCCGTGGCGATAATGACCGCCCTTGCAAAAAATTCACCGCCGGTGGTCGTAAGTTGCTTTATCTCTCCTTTGAGAGACACCGAAAGCACCTCGGCATACGCGCTCCGAGCGCCGAAGCGCTCGGCGCCCGACTGCATCTTCATTCCGAGAGTTATACCGTCGATGCCCTCGTCAAAGCCGGGATAATTGTCTATAACATCGGTCAGCGCCATCTGCCCGCCGGCTCCCATTTTTTCAATTACAAGCGTATCCAGACCCGCACGCGAAGCGTAAAGCGCCGCGGTATATCCTGCAGGTCCGCCGCCGATTATAATAATGTCATAAATACGTTCCATAAAAATTCTCCCGTTTCTGTTTTCAACCGATGTCAAATTTATTGACTCGGAACAAAAAAAGTGGTATAATATATATATGTATCCATTATATCATATTTTTTTGCATCTGTCGAGTAATAATATAAAAAATGCGAACAAAAGGAGGTCGGTCACCATGCGACTTATCGGTAATGTTATCTGGTTTATATTCGGCGGTCTTGTTACGGGACTTCTTTGGGTTATTCTCGGTCTTATTCTTTGCATAAGCATCGTGGGAATACCCTTCGGTATTCAATGCTTCAAGCTTGCACGCCTCTCGTTTGCACCATTCGGAAAGACCACAGATCTCAACCCCGGAAAGCACATTATTGCAAATATCCTCTGGGGTGTTTTCTGCGGTTGGGAGCTTGCTCTCGTTTATCTCGTTTCGGGATTTATATGCTGTATCTCGATCATAGGTATTCCAAATGGGATCGTCGCTTTTAAAATGATGAAGCTTTCATTTATGCCCTTCGGCGCTAAAATAATAAAAAAATAAAATGTTAAAATTCGCATTTTACCAGCGCTGCGGCTTGAATCAATAATAATTCTGTGCTGTAATCATGCCCGAGCACAAATCATTTCATTTATTTTTACGGAGAAATAAAGATGAAAGCTATTGTAAACGGAAGACTCATTTTAAAGGATAGAATTGTCGACGGCTTTGCCCTGCTCTTCTCGGAAGTTATCAAAGAGATATTGCCCGAGAGCAACCTTCCCGACGACATCGAAAAGATAGATGCAAACGGCGGATACGTCTGTCCCGGACTTATTGACCTGCACATACACGGCTACCTCGGTTGCGACGTCTGCGACGCAGACGAAAGCTCCATCCGTACCATATCAAAAGGACTGCTTGCAAACGGAGTTACGGGATTTCTTCCCACGACCATGACGGTGGATATGGAGGTTATAAAAAAATCGCTTGAGGTCTGCCGATGTCTGCGCGAGGAAAGCAAAAGCTGGAACGGAAGCGCGATACTCGGCGTTCACGCCGAGGGTCCGTTCATAAGCGAAAGTAAAAAGGGCGCGCAGGATGCAAAATACATACTCAAGCCGGATGCCGCATTCGTCAAAGAGTACTCCGATATAATCAAGATAGTCAGCCTTGCCCCCGAGACCGATACCGAGGATTTTGCCGCCATTCGCGAGATAAGCGGAAAGACCGACGTGGTCGTATCCATGGGTCACACCTCTGCCGACTACGCTACCGCTCAAAAATCGGTCACCGCAGGAGTTAAACACGTGACTCACCTTTTTAACGCCATGACTCCGCTCACACATCGCGCTCCGGGCGTCGTGGGAGCAGCGCTCAACTCGGACGTCAGCTGTGAGCTTATAGTCGACACCTTCCATGTAAGCGCCGAACTTTACGATATGCTTTGGAAGCTCAAGGGAAGAAAGCTATGTTTTATCACCGATTGCCTGCCCGCGGGCGGACTTCCCTACGGCGAGTATACTCTCGGCGGCACGAAGATAGTCTACCGCGATGTTGTATGCAGACTTGAGGACGGAACGGTAGCCGGAAGCGTACTCGCTCTCAACCGCGGTGTGTGGAACGTATACACAAATTCTGCCATACCTCTCCATGAATGTGTAAACTGCGCCTCCCTCAATCCCGCCACCACGCTCGGCATTGCAGATCGCAAGGGCTCGCTTGAAGTTGGCAAGGATGCCGATATAGTTATAACCGACTCCGAGTTCGGGGTAAAGAAAACCATCATCGGCGGCAGGATAGAATACAACTCTTAAGTCAGATACCGCAAAACAAAAAGCTCCTTCGTAGAGTCTGAACATTCATACTCTCCGAAGGAGCCTTATTTTATCTCTTAAGTTCTTTGAGCCACTCTGGCTTTATATGTCCTGTAGTTTCAATTATCTCGGCATCAAGCTCGAGAACGGCCTTTTCAAGCTCCTCGCGCTTTGAGAGTATCCACACTCCCGGTTCTCCGTACTGCCTCACGAATTTGCAAACATCACGCGTCGCCTTGGTTCCCTTGAACCAACCCGTCATCTCGTTGTCATAGCAGACCCAAATGAAAAGGTGATGGCCCTTCGCAAGTCTTGCGACTTTATCAAGTCTCTCCTCTGAAAGATCTCCTCCGTCGTAATGAATATCCGCATAGGGGAATCGCTTAGCCGCCATCTCGAGCGTTTCAAGCTTTGCGCAGGTAAAGCCTATTTTAATGCTCTCACCGTACTCGGCGATCTGTGAAAACATCTTTTCCTTTATCTCGGCAGGAAAGCTCTCCCACACGTTATCCACCTTTATCGGGATCTGCGTCTCCTTTGCGAAGTCGAGCAGCTCACGCAAAAGCGGTATCTTCTCTCCCCTGAAGCTTTTATCAAACCAAAGTCCGTAATCATAGCTTCTTGCCTCTTCGAGCGTTACTGAGCTTATCTCCTTTCCGACCGGTAGCTTTGACCCGTCAGACGCTCGCGCGGTTCTGTCAAGCGTTCTGTCGTGAAGAATGACTATCTCGCCGTCGGACGTATATTTGGGGTCAAATTCTATATAATCATACCCCTCCTCTACCGATGCGCGAAACGCCGCCATCGTGTTTTCGGGATACTCTGAGCTTACTCCTCTGTGCGCCTGTAATTTTGCCATATAGCTTTCTCCTGAATATATTAAACATTACAGTGTAATTATATCACTATTTTCATTTAAAGTCAATAAGCTCAAAATGAAAAATAGTCAATAGCTGTTGACTTTTTCAGGACTTTGTGATAGGATATTGTTGAAAAGAATTGATTTATTACCCAAAAAAGGAGACTCTCATGATTGCAGATTGGATAAACTCTGCCTTTGCAGGCTTTGACTACGCGATACTTGAATTTTTTCACTCGCTTGCGCTCTCTGCAAGCTCACTGCTTAACCCCATAATGGAGTTTATGAGTATCATAGGCGACAACGGATATTTCGGATTTGCACTCGCACTCGTGCTTATGCTCTTTCCGAAAACGAGAAAATGCGGCATTGGCATCGTATTGGCAATAGCAGTGGGCGCACTTTTCACGAATATATGCATTAAAAACATCGTCGCACGCCCCCGCCCTTACGCATCGGACGTTGCGGCATTCAAAGAGTGGTGGACCTACGCAGGCGCACACCTTGAAAGCGAATTTTCCTTCCCCTCCGGACACACTACGGCAGCTATGGCTTCAATGACCGCCCTCTGCCTCGCGTCGGGCAAAGCAAGAAAGTGGCTCATCGCTCCCGCCGTGCTTTTCGTTCTCCTTATGGGCGCGGCGCGAAACTACCTCATGGTTCACTATCCCACCGATGTCATCGCGGCGTTTATCGTCGGCGGAGCGGCGGCAGTTGCGGCATTCTTCATTGTAAAAGCCATATGGAAGGCACTTCAGAAGCACTCGGACAAGTCCTTTATTTCCTTCATTCTCAATTTTGACATCCGTTCGATTTTAAAAAGGAAAAAGACTGATAAGGAGAATAAAAACGAAGAAGTATGAGTTCGACTGATACTGAAAATATATCACTTGCAACTAAGACATCCGAATCGGGCAGCTTTGCGGACAATCTGCTCCGTATAGCACTTGATATCGGCGAGGGACTGCTCAGGAGCGGTGCCGAGATACGTCGGGTTGAGCAAGCCATAGAGCGAATAAGCAAGGCTTACGGCGCGGCACATATTGAGGTATTCTCGATACACTCGCTGATAATCGCCTCACTCCGAATGCCCGACGGAAGCTATTCATCACAGACACGGCGAATACTGAATGTCTCAAATCATCTTATGTGCCTTGAGCGCTATAATGATCTTTTGAGAAAAATATGCTCCGAAACTATTGATTTCGACGAGGTAGATGCCGAGATACGCGAGATAAAGCAAAAGAGTAAATACCCTTTTATACTGACTATGCTCGGAAATACCCTCGCGGCGGGCGGATTTGCAGTTCTGTTCGGCGGCTCGCTAAGGGATGCGGGCGCGGCTGCACTTATAGGAATCATCGTATCCTTTCCCGCGCAGATAAAGACGAAATATTTTAATGATACCACTAAAACCCTCTTCCTTTCATTTATATCCGGTATGCTCACCTGTCTGTCGGTAATGGTCGGTATAGGCGAGAATGTGGATATGGTAGCTATAGGGACCATCATGCTTCTCGTCCCCGGACTTTGGCTCGGCAACGCAACCCGCGATCTTCTTTACGGGGACACGCTTGCAGGAACTGTAAAAACAGTGCAAGCCTGTATAACTGCTATAATGATCGCAATAGGCTACGCCATCTCAATTTTTCTTTTGGGTCCATATTGTCCCGAATACACGGGCGGAGCACCTTTCGGTGAGATCGGCGGTACTGTTGCAGGTATTATCGGCTCCCTGGTCGGAACTGTCGGATTTTCGTTTATGTTCAAGCTCTCACCCTCAAAGCTTTGGATAACCGGAATTTGCGGAGTTGCAACCTATGTACTTTACGAGGTCTCTCTCAGCCTCGGAACAAGCGAGCTGATCGCGGCTTTTATCGCCTCTCTGTTTTTGGCTGTTTTCTCGGAAATATGCGCGAGAGCCTTCCGGACTCCGACCAACGTATTTTTGTTTACCGGCTGCATCCCCATAATCCCCGGCGGTGCTCTCTATTATTCCATGTATTACCTGTTGTCATTTAATTTTGACAGTGCGCTCGGATATTTGAGCATAACCGGACAGATCGTGCTCGGCGTTGCACTCGGTCTCAGCCTTGCATCTGTCGGATTTGGTCTGACCCTTGAAGCAATCGACAAAATAAAAAACAAAAATCAATAAATTTGCCGAAAAGCGAAATTTTCGTTTTTCGGCATTTTTATAAATAATATCCCCCGAAAGTTGCAAATACTATATAAAAAAGGGGGGGCTATAATGACTTCTATATGGGTTGAAGACATCAATCCGACGAGCTTTGAAAAATTGGAAGGCGATGCGCACACCGACGTTTTGATAATCGGCGGAGGAATCACGGGTGTGCTTTGCGCATATATACTCAAATCGGCGGGAATCGATTGCATTTTGGTTGAAGCAGAGCGCATATGCAGTGGTATCAGCAAAAATACTACTGCAAAGATCACGGCGCAGCACGGGTTGATATACCACAAAATACTCAAAAGTATCGGCAAAGAAAACGCTCGGCTCTATTTTGATGCGCAGTCGCAGGCACTATGTGAATATTCAAAGCTCTGCCGCTCGCTCGGATGCGATTACGAAAAAAAAGACTCCTACGTATATTCGCTCGACGATGCTAAAAAAATTGAAAACGAGCTTGAGGCTCTCGAACGTATCGGTGTAGAGGCAGACTTTTCAAGTGCGAGCTCTCTTCCATTCGAGGTTGCGGGAGCCGTGCGTTTGAAGGATCAGGCGCAGTTCCATCCTTTGAAATTCGTATTCGCTGTCGCCAAGGGGCTTCCGATCTGCGAGCACACTAAGGTAATTGAGCTTGCCCCGGGCAAAGCGATCACCGAGAGTGGAGTTATCACTTGCAAAAAAATAATAGTGGCAACTCATTTTCCGATTCTGAATAAGCACGGCGGATATTTTCTGAAAATGTATCAGCACCGCTCGTATGTTATGTCTCTTGAGGGGGCGCAGGACGTCGATGGAATGTACGTAGATGAGGATGGAAAGGGTCTGTCCTTCCGAAACTACGGCGATCTTTTATTACTCGGCGGAGGAGCGCACAGAACGGGCAAAAATGGCGGAAATTGGAGTGAGCTTGAGGACTTTGTCCGAACTTATTATAGTAAGGCGCGTATATTAAATAAGTGGGCGACACAGGATTGCATGACACTTGACGGAATGGCGTATATAGGTCAATATTCAAAGAGCACTCCCGACCTTTACGTTGCGACCGGATTTAACAAATGGGGTATGACCTCTGCCATGCTGTCGGCGAATATACTGAGCGATCTCGTGCAAGAAAAGCCCAATCCCTATGCGCGCTTGTTCTCACCTCAGCGCAGTATTCTGAAGCCTCAGCTCGCCGTCAATGTCTTTGAATCACTGATCGGAATGCTGAGACCCACCGTTCCACGCTGTCCTCATCTCGGTTGTGCTTTGAAATATAATCAGGCGGAGCATTCATGGGATTGTCCCTGCCACGGCTCGCGCTTTAGCGAAAGCGGTAAACTTATCGACAATCCCGCCACGGGAGACAAGAAAAATATTAAATAAAAATCAAGCTATGTGACCGGAGTTTTGCCCTCTGACAAAGCAGCCAAAACTTTGGCATATAGGCAAGAGCTTTTAAAAAATTTTGCGCAAAGCTTAAATAAAAAAGGTTCTATAATAAATGTTGGGGTGAAACCAACAGATATAGCAAATAA
>CAYQEY010000035.1:0-17594 GCA_964416635.1 uncultured Lachnospiraceae bacterium
AGTGAGATCTCCACTCTGCTTGGACGTATGCCCTCCGCCGTGGGTTATCAGCCCACGCTCTCGCAAGAGCTCGGAGAGCTTGAGGAACGTATTGCCTCCACTAAAAACGGCTCGGTTACCTCTGTACAGGCCATCTACGTCCCTGCTGATGACCTGACCGACCCAGCTCCTGCCACCACCTTCGCACATCTTGACGCAACTACTGTCCTCAGCCGTAAGATCGCCGAGCTTGGTATTTATCCCGCCGTCGATCCGCTCGAATCAACCTCGCGTATGCTCGACCCGGATATCGTGGGCGAGGAGCACTATCACGTGGCGAGAAGAGTGCAGGAGATTTTGGAGCATTACAATGAGCTTCAGGATATAATCGCAATTCTCGGCATGGACGAGCTGAGCGACGAGGATAAGATCTTGGTCAAGAGAGCAAGAAAGATACAGAGATTTTTGTCACAACCCTTCAGTGTTGCCGAAAAATTCACAGGCGTGGGCGGTGTTTACGTACCGCTCAGCGAGACTATTCGCAGCTTCAAAGCCATTATAAACGGCGAGGCGGACGAGTACCCCGAGTCGGCATTCTTTAACGTCGGCACGATCGACGACGTACCGAAAAAGGCAAAAATACTTGAAGAGGAGTAAGTATGAAAAGCTTTCATCTTGAAATACTGACGCCCGAGCGTGTATTTTACAGTGGAGACTGCATCTCACTTATCGTTCCGATCTCCGACGGCATGCTCGGAGTAATGGCAAATTGCGAACCCATTATGGCGTCGGTTATTTGCGGAGAGGCATATTATACCAAACCGGGTGGAGAGAAGATCCTGTTTTCGGTTTCCGGAGGTATGATAGACGTTGTGGATAATACTGTTCATATGCTTTGTGATTCCGCATTGCTTCCGGAGGAGATAGACGAAGAAAAAGAGCGCCTCGAAGCGGAAAACGCGCGCGCGGAGCTAAATCGCGATCAAGGGCGCAGAGATTATATGCTTTCAAAGCTTATGCTCTCAAATGCCATTAACAATTTGAAAATCAAAAGCAAAACCAATATCAATAATTAACGGTTTATATGCAAAGCCCCCTGAGCCGCACGCGGCTCAGGGGGCTTTGCTCTGTAAATCAATTTCTTTCAGCCGCTCAGTCGGCTGTTTTGTATTTAACGTCAAGAGGTTTGACCTCATCGAGGATATCATCTTCAAAAAGCTTATTTATTCTTTTTACGGAATCCTTTGAAAGCTTGTTACGAGATGTGGCTGTATTGATAATAAACTCTTTTCCGGTATTATTGTGTAATGTCTCAATGGGATCTACATAGTCGCTGTATTCTTCCGTATCAAGGTCGGAATATGAATTCCAACATTCAAACTCTTCGGTTTCGGGGTAATAATAGTATAGCCAATAATTTGTAACGGTGTTGCCGTATGAGTTTTTTCCGGATACGGTGAGAACCACCAATCCTTTTTCGGGATCGTAATAAGCTTCGCGCAAGTAGAAATATCCGGGGTCTTTAAGGTCATTTACACACAGATCGCTGCAAATTGCGATTGCATTTTCCGCAATAATATCCTTTTTTTCATCCTCGTTTTTTGTTATACGATATGCTTTTTCATAGTTTCCGAGCTCCATATATTCTTCCGCAGACTTAAAGATCATGGGGAGAACTATAGCGGCAATGGCGGCAACGACAGCGATAGCCGCGACGACGATCGAAATTTTGATTATCTTTGATTTTTTATTCGGTGAAGGAGTAGCGGGGATTGTTTCTCTATTTTGAACTTTCTCGGCTTTTTGCCCGCATTTAGGGCAAAATTCCTGTCCATCCTGCAATTCGGTACCGCAATTAATACAAATATTACTTTGGGATATGCTTGCAGGTGCGCCGCACTTGGGGCAAAAGGCTTGCCCGGCTTCAAGCACGGTTCCGCAGTTTGAACAAATTTTTACAGCATCGGCATTTTGCTTTTCATCAGATCGTCCCGAGAAACCGCAAGTTGTGTAGTCATTGTTATTTTCCATTTTCAGTTCCTTTCAAATTTTTATATTATTCTGTCGACAAGGTGCCGTGGTCCAAGTTATGCATAATTTAAAGTAAAAATTGTGACCTTATGACAATTATAACCTATTTCAGGTTAAAAGTCAATACCTCATAGCAAATTTAATATAATAATTATTAGAAAACTGATTTGGAGAGTTTATGTATTCAAGATTGCGAGATTTAAGAGAAGATAAAGATTTGAACCAAACTCAAATAGCTAAAATGTTGGGAATGTCGCAAACAGGATATTCAAAATATGAAACGGGGGAAAATGACATTCCGACCGCAATTTTAATCAAGCTGGCGAGATTTTATAATACGAGCATAGACTATTTGCTCGGCGAAACCAATAATCCGCAAAGATATAAATGAGTCCGGCGTGTTTATGCGAAATTTGCCTCCGTATGCCAATTGAAAAAAACGGAGTTAAAGTGTCGTAGCACCGGAACATTGTCTGTATATCATGCTGCTTTAAAAGGTGCTCTTGCTTTGTCGCAGATAGATCAGACATATGAAATTTTAAAATCACACCCAACGGGCGTTTTGACGGTCAAAATGATCATCAAAACGCCCGTTTGTTTGCCGTGTTAAGCCCAACATCCGAATTTTACCATGATCTGTAAAGCAATAATCAAGGACAACAATGCGCCGAAATAAGCGAAAGCGTAATTATCAACGTTTTTCTCTCCGGATTTTTGCGTCAATGCTCCATATGCAGGGCTGCTTGTCATGCCTCCCGCAATAACAGCGCCTCGGTGCAAGCGATGACGCGATGCCGTTGCCATGCACAAAAGTATTCCGAAGAGTATGACGCCCAGGGTAATGAGTACTCCGTATAGTACATTTTTTATATCTAAGGTCACAGACCGTATACCGGTGGTAAAGCCGGTTCCCGAAAAGAAGAGTGCAAGTCCCAGATTTCTGCAGACATTCATAACTTGAGAGGATATTTGTGTGCCCGCGATTTTTCCTTTAACCACGTAACCTGCAAGAGAACCCGTCAGAAGCGTGCCCGCCGTATTCCCGATCGAGATATTCAGAAAGGGTATGCGTATGCTTCCGAGAATATTTCCCGACAGCGCCGCGATGCTTATTAAGATCAGCTCGGGATATATCTTGCTTGCAGGAACCGTACTGTCGTTCGGCTCGGGCTTGCCGCAATGCATATTCCGGGAAAGCAGCTGTGCAAAAAGCACAGCAAATAAGACCCCGAAAAGATAGGAGCATCCGTAACCGCAGACCGCCTCCTCACTGCCGCTTTCAATAAGCTCGCATACGCTTGACAATCCCGGCGTGCTCGTGAGCGCACCGCAAAGAACTCCAAGCAGAGATGTGTGGCTTACCGAGCTGTCAAATGCCGATATGAGCAGCATAAGCATCACTCCGCAAATGTTCATAAAGGCTCCTATTGCAAAAGAAATCAGTGAACCCTTGGAATTGCTTTTGACGGAAGCGCCGGTCTGCAAGCCGATCACGGAAACGAACAGAGAAGAGCCAAGCTTTGAAAATGTTTCCATTGACCTCTGTGCGCCACTGACGGTCTCAATGTAATCCTCTGAAGCAAGGAGATCTACGAGAAAACCGATAAAGATCGCAACGAACAGAATTCCGGAGATTCCGAGAGAAATTCGGCATATACGTATTTTACCTACGGCGATACCTGCAATGATTATAAGAAACAGAAGATTGAAAGGGGATGTGAGTATTGTTAAAAACAGGTTATTCATCACCGAACAGCTGCAAATGCAATGGGCAGATATCGTTGAACATTATCCGTAGCTTATCGATTTGTTTATCGACGTGATAGTGACCGCAGAACCATACCTCGTAGTCGAGCTTTTTTTCAAGCTCGCCGAGCCACACTTCTGTGGAACGGTCGATATCAGGCTTGAAGGTTTTCTTCGTTCCTGTCTTGCGATGCCCTCTTCTGATATCTGCATTTCGTCTTGTGGACATAAACATCTCTGTGGGCAAATAATCAATGGGGCAGGTATGTGTCAGCATTCCGTAGATCCTGTTATTTTCATTTTGCAGATTGCGTTCAACCGATTCCTTGACCGCCTCGTCAGGCATTTCGTCATGCCAAAATGGCATGCCTTCCTCAAGACATCGTAGCTTGTCCACGCTGTGAGCTCCTCCGACTACCATGTATTTCTTGCCCTCGAAGGTGTATATCTCACCGTCAATTGCAAAATAAATATTCGGATATTTCGGTTCGTAGCAGACCCTGCCGCCGCAAAAGCTTCTGATTCCGTATGTAGCTATGTTCTGCGGACGGTTTTCCTTGTTGCCGTGCAGACAGAAGAGAGTGATATTAAGCTGAGATATGTCATTTTTCAGCTCGTCATCGCGCTTGTCGTCATAGTAATTGAAGCCGGCATCCCCGAGAATGATCAGTACATCCTTGCGCCTTGTGTTCGTCTCGCGGCAAAATTTTTTCACTTTTTCAAAATTCCGGTGCTTGTCACCGGTTATGAAGAACTTGGGCGGCGAACCGTCATCATAATAGGATACGACAGTATCCTTTTTGTAAACCTGCTTCACGGTAAGGAAAAACAGAGATAGGACTTCTCCGAAGAGACCTCCCATTACCGCAAACAGAAGAATACTTGAAAATCGGAGCCGAAATAGCAGAAGGGCCAAAACGGTTCCAATGGGAGCTCCCAGCATATATTTCGGCAAGTGCTTCCAATTAGCGCCTTTTTGGCTGCCAAGCATGAGCTTAACAGACCAAAGACAGATGACGTTCAAAATAACGCCGATGATAAAAACAATATTTAACACAACAAATTCCTTTCCTTTTTGTAGTTATTTTTTCTTTTTTGATTGAACGTAGAGCTGATTGATATAAACGCCGGCACCGGCAGACAGTATGCCTTGAGTGACCGAGACGAACAAGGCGTATGCGGCTTCCTGAAGAGTGGAAATATCACTTGTGGCAATCACCCATAAGGCGGACAGAATGACCGATATTGCACCCAACACAAGAGGTATGAACGAGTCGGATAATTTGCTTTTCTTCAAACCTATCCCGACAAGATACAGCACCGGTATCAGTACAAGAAGCTCGGGCTTGATAAATCTTTCAATGTTCATAGCATCCTCTTCATGAAATTATCATACCGATAACGGCGGAGATCAATCCACCCGCGAGTGCGGCAATGATCGCAGTAACGATCTGTTGCATTCTCACTTTGGGCTGTTCTTCGATATTGTTGATCTTCTGCTCGTGACGATTCAGATGTTCGTTGGTGTGCTTCAGTTCCGTGGCAAGAGTAACGAGTGTCTCGTTCATAGTTCGGATCTCTGTTTGCACTGCTTTAAGATCCAAAACGTCACGTTCCATGTTGTTGAGGCGTTGCTCGTGCCTTTCCAAAATAATCTGTGTATCTTCCATGAAATTACTCCTTTCTTTTTTGATTCAGCTTGGCTTTAACTGTATTATATAGCTCAATAAGGACAACTACTGTCCACTTTAAAAACTTTTCAGGCGATTCTTGAATATTTTTTTATGATCTGTTTGAGCATATCATTATCTTGTTCGCTTATTTCATCCTTTACAAGGTCTTGTATTTTGCCCAGAAGCGCCAACTCGTCATCGCACATATATGTTCGGTCAAAGCTGTAATCTCCCAACACATAGACACCGCCGTCGTATTTTCCGCAACGTATCTCAAGAGGAACGCGGAAGGTTGATTCTATTTCCAATATATCACGTTGGATGGTTCTGATGGAAACGCCGAAAATTTCGGACAGCTGTGTCATTTTTGCGTGTCTTGCCCTGCACAGATATTTCAGTATTTCGAGTCTGCGTTCGGCGCTTCCCATATGTATCCCTCCTTTCATGAATAAATTAAGCCGGTATAGGATACATACTTCACCGAAGTGGAGTATGATATCTATACCGGCTCACTCTCGATAATTTCTTACGGATGAACTCGCGTTACAGAAGTCTGTTTGAATTAAGGCTTGTACTTTTCGGCTTGGTAAATATCGGATAGCAGGATTTCGACGGCAATACGATCCATTTTCCCTCTGTTTTTGATTACAAGATACAGGTGACCGTTTTCTTCTGAAATGATGCCTACAAGCAAATTTTTTTCGGGTGTTCTGATTTCTTTGGAATAGTTGTACATATTTACCTCCTCGTTTTGTTGATTTATTTGTACATATATTATAAACCAATTTATGTAATTTGTCAACAAAAATGTAATATTTTGTAAAAAAAATTAGATGCAAATCGACTCAGCGCGAACGGATACGAAAAAAACAGAGCCTGATAACTACTCTAAAGCTTGGTTTAAGCCATAAATGAGGTAGAAATCTCGGAATGTGCTCGACACGCCGACAAAATTGGATCAGACTGATGCAAGATTTTTTCAAAAGCTTCTCTCGGATATTTTCAAAGGCAGGAGTTTTTTGAATCATCGGCAGGACAGAGTTGCTTTGTTTCAAATTTTTAACTTTGGCTTGGAGTATTGCGAGATAATACATTCGAGTAGGTTCTTTTCATCGTCTGTAAGTAACGCAGCATCCTTGTCAGCTGCTATGTATAACTTTTGTAATACATCAATCTCTGCATCACTCATGTATATTCGATTCATAGAATAACCTTCGACGATATATACTCCGCCTCCATATCTCCCGGGCTTGGTAAATATTGGTTCAATACTGCTCAAAATTTCTATATCTCGCTGGATAGTTCTCGTGGAAACACTGAACGCAGAAGCTAAATTATATATTGTTTCATATCTTCGACGGCACAGAATTTTCATAATTTCGCGTCTCCGTTCAGCGGTTCCCATACAGCTTTCACCTCCATTCTGCAAATATGATAATTCTTAACCAAGACAACTACTGTCATGGTTAAAAAATAATTTGGAGAAAAAGCATTTGAGAAAATATAATAACAAAAACTATCCCACTAAATCTGTAAACTTAGTGGGATAGTTCCGCTATATAAATTTTACTTATATAAAAAATGTCGAGTTAGTATGACATTATCATAGATATTACTTTTGAGATTTTATTATCGGTGGTACTGATCAGGTCGCCTTCATGGTGTCGCCGTTTGCATAGGTCATCTGCTTGAGGCTGCTGCTGCCGTTCTTGTAAGCATAGCTGATGAGTTTTTCCGTCTTGCCGTCGATTCCGATGCTTTCAAGGTTGTGGAACGCGTTATATGCAAGTGCGTACTTCATTCCGTCACCGCGAAATGTTGAAGTCATAAAGAAATTCCGCAGTTTGTTAACAACTGCGGAGAAAGCATATTTAACTTTTTACTTCAAATAGTGAATGAGTCTATTATAATATTACTTCCTATTTCTCGATATAAAACTTAAAATACTTGCGATTAATAAACTCAAGAACCCAATAGTTCTAAAAGGCACACTTATCCAAAAGCTTAATAGGAGCGCGAGTATTGTAATGAGATAAAGTATTTTTATAAGAATTTTCATAATCACATACCTCTGGTAATCAATATTTGGATACAATATCAAGAAGTAATGAAAGAACAGATAATGAAAATCCAACAACAGCTACCCATGGAGCAGTTACAAACAAACCGATCAGAGTGAGACGGGGTGATTACGCCTTTATCGTAATCATAGTATACTCTTTTTTGGCAGAAATGTAAATGCTTTCTTGAGAATATTTCTCTAAAAGGAGGATATTTCCCTCAACATAAAAAACTCCGCATCTCAAAATGAAGTGCGGAGAACCTTTACATCTTATATTTTGTAACGTAATTTTTGATTACTTGGATTTTTTTTGTAAAATAAGTTTAGTTAATGATATACATGAAGCAATCAAAAGAGAACCATATCCAACTAAGGCTATAATAATTCCGGCAGTCGTAGCTTTGTCTGTAAATATACTCATTCCTATAAAGAACAACGAAACAGCATAAAGAGTCACCATTAAATAATTTAGTATCTTCATAAACTTACTCCAATATTTAAATTAAAAACCAAGCATCCTAATTACTGTCCACACAAAAGCAACTATGCCAAAAGCACCAAGGGCAATTTGTCCTGCAACCGGAATAGCGAACAAACCGACGGACATCAAGATAGAAACAACAGAGGATGCTCCACCGCCGATAGCCATAAACCAGTCTACTGCAGTTTTCCAATTGCTCTTAAGCCAATTCCAAGCTTTGTTTGCTATCCAATCTTTACAGAAAGTCTCCCAGACCCACTTTTTACAGAAGGTTTCCCAAACCAATTTTTGATAAAGGTGTTATATACCATTTCTTTGCAGAATTTTTCCCACACCCAGTTGTCGTAAAGGGGAATAAGAGTATTATCACCCCAAACTTCACGAAGGATTTTAGTTCCGTCAAGAGTGTAGGTATGCTTAACTCCGTTTACCGTCTTGCTTGTTCTGATGCCGTTTGCGTTGTAGGTATAGGTGTTTCCATCGAAGGATTTGAGCTGTCTTTATTTATCGCATGTCAGAGTGAGACGGGGTGATTACGCCTTTATCGTAATCATAGTATACTCTTTTTTAGCAGAAATGTCAATACTTTCTTGAAAATATTTCCCTAAAAGGACGATATTTTCCTCAACATAAAAAACTCCGCACCTCGTAAGAAGTGCGGAGAAAAAAGTTATTATAATGGGTTAGCTTTGAGTGTAATTAATGGATACATTTTCTATTGTGGAACAATCGCTTATTATCCAAAAATCGATTGTTCGTTTTTTTTCTTGTGCTTCAAAAGTGAAACTTTTTCGAGAAGGGGAGACATTATTAATAGTAAATTGAGCGCTTGAATAGCACCATCCATAAATTGACGTATTATGGATATAGTATGGGAATAGGATTAATTGATTTGGAGCCCCGGTCATTAAGAATTCAGTCGGATTATCCAAATCTATTTCCTCTGTCCACCCTTCAACGCAGTATTGTCCATTTTTATTGGTAACAAAAGATGCGGTAACCAGCGTATCACTTTTTGAGAGAAATGTCATGAGCACAATATCATCGACTATTCGGGTTTCCAATACTAATTCAGGAGTTAGTGTTTGCATTGTTTCTGAAGACATATCAGCAGATTTTATCAAAGCTTTTTCCGGGGTATCTTGCCATACATCGCCATAATATGCATAACCATCATTTAACAAGTCTTTTGTTACGATAATTGAAACAGTAATTACGATAATTACTAGGATAATGGAAATTGTTAATAACACTTTTTTTTTCATGAAATAAAATATCCTTTCTGAATTATGCAGGCAGATATTGTAATCCATTTAGAATAGCGGTACAAATTGAAACAAGAGCTTTTGCCTTAGCAGATAATGCGGTAACAGAACTCATAAATGCGGGGGCAAGCGCCGGCAATACCACACATGCACCAGCAACAGTTACTGCAATAGCGAGTTTTAGCAGGTGAGCTACGGATACATATAGTCCCGAAGTGAACTCTATTCTTCCATCTTTAGTAACAGAAGAAATTAAAACTGAGAAATAACTCTTTTTCCAATCGATACCTCTCATAAAGCTAACGGTATGTTTTTCAATAGTTAATCCCAACGTGGCATCTAGTTTTCCACCCCAAGCTAATTTGAAACTTACACCCTTAAAACTTGCCTCAATACTTGATTTGGATGGCTTTTTGTATCCCTTTTTGGTAGCTATTTGCAAAAACAACTGCATTTCTAATCCAAGTTTGTTGAATTTTATAAGGTCGAGTCTACCGTTTGGAGTAACTTTATTAATGAACTTGTTCATTATCCAAGCTATCCAAGATTCTTTGGTATAAGACTTGATTTTATCTTTTATACTTGAAGAAGCATAGCCACAGTCATCCGAAGAATTAACAGGATCGTTATAACAATAGTGCCAAGGGGTATACAATCCAGCGGCTAGGGTTGAAAAGTGTAGCACCATGTCGTCAGTGTTTATAAATCTACCAACACCCGCATTATAATATCTACTCTGCAGATAATAGAGCTCAATCTCATCATCGTAGTAATAACCACGATAGCGGAATGGGTTGATAGTTGCAATCTGGCACTCAGAGGAATCAAACTTAACTTCCGGTACACCCCACGCATCATAGGAATATCTTGCAACCGTCTGCGCATCCTTATCAACAATAGCTATTACATCGCCCTGCAAGTTCTTTTGGAAATAGAACGGGGTATCATTATAGATAATACCGCAAATACTCTCCTCGTTGTCGTAAAGGGGAATAAGAGTATTATCACCCCAAACTTCACGAAGGATCTTAGTTCCGTCAAGAGTGTAGGTATGCTTAACTCCGTTTACCGTCTTGCTTGTTCTGATGCCGTTTGCGTTGTAGGTATAGGTGTTTCCATCGAAGGATTTGAGCTGCCTGCCTTTTTCCCAAGTCAGGTTGTGACCGAGGTAATAGGTCGGATTGCCCTGCGCGTCGTATATATTGCACTGTCCGTCATAACAGGTAAGCAGGTCGTGCCAGGTTTCGTCATAACAGTACTGTTTGTTATTCTTTCCGATAATGTTACCGTAGTTGTCATAGGTCATGCTGTTGACAACTTCGCCGTTAACCGTCTCGGTCTGAAGCTGACCAAGCGCATCGTAGGTATATTCGGTTATTCCCTCAATGCTGTCTGTAACCTTTGTAATTCTTTCTTCTGCATCATACTCATACGAGATGGTTCTGCCGCCGGAGAATACAATTTGGCTTACAAGCTGAGTTGTCGGGCTGGATTTCAGCTTATTTATACTCTTATGCAGATCGGTAACCTCGCCCTCATGATAGTGTAACTGACGATAAACAAAGCTCGTACCGAGCTGAAGCTCGTCGAATACCTTGCGCCCGAAGGAGTCTGACTTGCTGCGAGAAGTTATCGTTTGTTTCCTGTAGGGATTTTCGTCATCGTTGGCAGGAACATCAAATCTCACGATCGTACTGTCGCCGTTGGTCTCGTATCTGACTACATGAGCAGAGCCCGCTGCGGGAGTAGTTATCTTAGATGCAAGATTATTCTCGGAGTTGTAGTAATATCTTATTGTATTGACCAAGGTCCTTTCGGTCACGATATCCCCGGAGAGAGCAATATCCAACTCGGTGGCTCTTACAATTCTGCCTTCCTCATATACATAATTATACTCCTTTTCCGCGTGAATGTCAATACTTCTGACGATATTTCCTTCGCTGTCATATACATATTTGTATCGGGCAATTTCGACGTTATTCGAATCGTACCAGGTTTCGGCAACCATCTGACCGATGCTGTTGTAGGTCGCCTTCATGGTGTCGCCGCTTGCATAGGTCATCTGCTTGAGGCGGCTGCTGCCGTTCTTGTAAGCATAACTGATGAGTTTTTCCGTCTTGCCGTCGATTCCGATGCTTTCAAGGTTGTGGAACGCGTTATATGCAAGTGCGTACTTCATTCCGTCACCGCGAACGATCTCGGTCATATTGTCGAAAGTGTCGTAAGCATAAGAAACATTGGCAAGCTCGGTATCGTTTGCATCCTTGCTTGTTACTTTTGTAACTCTGCCGGAGTCGTCGTACTCGTATTCAGTCTTGTTTCCGAGCCTGTCAGTGACTTTTTCATTGCGTGATGTTTCTCCGTCAACCGTGTAGGTCGTCTTGTTTCCGCGGGCATCTGTTTCCTCAATGAGGTTGTTGCCCGAATCATCACCGGACATAAGGCTGTTGTCCTCGTTGAACTTGAAGGCACGGTAGATCGTACCGAACTCGTTGTCATCAAATGTGGTTTCAGTCAGAGTATTGCCGTAGGCGTCTCTTGCTTCTTTAAAATCAGAGGTTTCGGAATTTTCTTCAACTGCATTTTCCGAAGTGTCGTTATCACCGGAAACAAAATCTTCAGCGGAGAGTTCTTTTTCCAGACTGTTACGTATAAGCTGGATATTATCGAAGTAGACGGTACCACTGTTGTAGTTGTATTCGCAGTAAACGGTAATATCATAAATGGGTTTGTACTGGGTTTTGGAGAACTGAACAGACGCGAACTGCCATTCCTCGGTGCATGGCGAGAAGTCGGCTGTAAATTCCTCTGAATAATCTGTAGATGAGGAGTTACTATATCTTATAACTGCGCGGAGTCTGAATTTGGGACTTACTGCGCCGTAACGCTCGTGATTAGGCAGTCCGTATCCCTTTGCCCAACCGGAGAGTGTGAAGGTCTCGCGAGTGGAACGGCTAGTGCAGACCACCGGTACTTGATATGCATATCTCGCGGTAGCAATCGAGCCGTTTATACAAAGTGACTTACTCATGTCGAAGCAGTTCAATTCAGAATAGGACGCTCCTGCGGAAAGGGTCCACACGCCATTATTACCGGTGCGCTCAAAGTTGCCGTTTTCGAGAATATTGTAATCATTGGCGTAAGGATTGCTTTCAAGTTGTGCGGCATCGGCATAGATCGAACATTTACCGTCTACAAGTATTTGTACCTCTACAGGTTGGGGGGAAGAGAGCTCAAACGGAAGGATCAGCCGAACAAAATGGTAGTCGCAAACTGTCAACTTTTCACTGGTAGCGATAACACATCCGTTGTTATCCAAAACACGGATATATGCACCGGCGTTTGTTCCGCTGATGTTGTATACGCGAGCATATACTGAGAAGGTATATTGACCTGCAGGCAGGGAATTCGTTATCTGATATATTCCGTTGGCAGTGCATTCGGTATCGTTGGACTGCATCCTGAGAATATTCTTTCCGAATTTGGCGGAGGACTCATTTTCGAAAAGACTAAGTTGGAAATCGCTGCTGCATGATGGGGTATTTATCCAAGATTTAAGACTCTCAAAGCTGTGCCCCCTGAGCAGGTTGTTTATGTTACGTACAATACCTGCGCCGCCGTCGCCGGAGTGGGGATTGATTCCGCTTCCATCGTTGCTGACGCCTGTTTTTTCGGTATCGGAGGTGTAAACATATTCGCTGATCACGTTTCCGTCATCATCAAAGGTGTAGGTGGTTGTGATCAGATTCTCGCTACCGTCGTCATCCTCTTCGAGGGTGCTTGCGACGGTTTTGGAGGATGCCGCATAGTATAAATAGACGGTTCCGGTTTCGAACGAGTTATCAGAGCCATACCCTTCTACGCCTACAAGACAGTCGCGATAAAAATCATAATCTACCCTGTAAACCTGAGCACCGTTTGCATCGCATAGTGTTACCGATTCAGGTTTATTTGATGCGTAAGATATGACAGCTTTTTTACCGTCGGGATAAATTACGGATGTCAGACGATCAGATGTGTAGCTGTATGTAATATATGTACCGTCGGGGGCAGTTATGGATGTGAGCTGACCGCTTGCGTTGTAGGCAAATCCGAAATCGCGTCCCGCACCGTCGGTTACGGAGGTTATACGATTCGAGGTGTAGGTGATATCCATATGGTTGTAGGCATCCGTAATTCTTATAAGTCTGCCGGAGCTATCGAAAAGATATGTATCATCGCCCTGCGTGAGAGTGCGCTTTTTGGGGTCGTAAATAATATTTTCGTCGTTTACATCCTCATAAAGATTGTAGCACTGAGAGTTGCTTTCGCACTTAGCCGTTTTTGTGCTTAACTTGAAGTAGGATTCCTCTCCGTTTTCGTCCACATATACATAACCGTTGTAGGATGTACCCTCGTGAATGAAATAGGTTGAAATCATGCTTTGCATAAGGTTCAGCTTAAATCCGTATCCGAGCTTCATATCTGAGAAGTCGGCAGTTTTAAGCCCGATGGAGCTGTTCTGAGTGTAGGCATATTCCGAGAGCGCACTGTTGAAGAGATGCTTGATGGTTACGGGCATTCTGTTTCCACCCCAAGCGAAGTCCTCGGATTCAAACATAAGGTTGCCGCACTGGAGATCTACCGAGCCTTGACCGAATCTGCCGAGTTCATGAGTATGAGTACGGTAAGAGGTGTTGACTCCATAGCTCGATTCATAGGTTATCAGCAATTGCGGTTTATAAGAAGTATTTGAACTTCCGTAAAGAGAAAGGCGGGTATTGGGATAATTTTCCTCGCTCAGCATTTTCATAACGAGATTAACTGTGGATATTTCACCTTTGTTTGCCCGGTCGAAAAGAGATGTTATATCAAAAGTATATGTGATCGTTGGATTGTTAATACCTTCGGGGATATTCATTACCGCATAATCTATCAGACGTGTATCGTTCTGCGGAGTATTCGTTCCGCAGGAGATGTTTTCGTTCACGTAATATAAACCCAATTTGGGATATGGGAATTCATTAATTACCGTGCTTTTCTGATAGAACGTCAGCTCTGCTTTCTTGATTCGGGGATTGCGGGGGAGAGTTGGCATACGAAGATGAACATACATACGGTTTACTTTACAAATTTCGTTTCCGTTGGAGCAAGTTCCGATCTCGTGAACCGATGAATTGTAAACGGACCCGTTTTGCCAACTGTAAGTTGTCATTGCAAGGCTTCCGCCGGCCCTGATCTGCGGGTCAATTGTAACAGGGAACGCACGTTGCTCGGAGTTCATCCAATCTGCATCGGCGGTCACGGTGAGAAGAAGCATACCGGAGTTGTTCGTCTTCAGCTCAAAATCGACAGCATCGGAAGTGACACCGTTTGCATCGATCATAAAGGGTGCCGGAATGGAGAAGATCTCCTCGCCGCTTTCGTTGCTCAGAAATGCGATGGATTTTGATGATTCGTCAAATTGAGCAGTCAGGTTTTCGCATCTGAGTGCGAACGGATAACGGTAAACTGCAGATGGCTTCTTGACAATGATGTTTTCCTTTACGCCGCTTCCCTCGACAGAGTATTCGTAATCCGTGTCGGGCTCAATGTTTTCAAAGGTGAGAATGTCGGATCTGCGAATTCCTTCCTCAGCATTTTTGCGAAGATTGGGTTTAACACCCATCTTTTTATTCTTTCTGTTCTTCCTTGCATAGACCGTTATCTTGTGCATACCTTCTTCTATAGAAAAGATATCGTCGTTATCCTGCTCACAACTGAACTTTGCAACAAATCGGTTCTTTCCGCAGGTGATGTGTTTGCCGTCCTCGTCTTCGGTGAGTGTGTTTTCAATATCCTCAAACGCATGTGTTTCATCATCGAAAAAGTGAATTGCGGAGGGAGAGAAAACAGCTTGCTTGCTTCCGTCGCTCATGCTGAACACTTTAAAATTGCTTCCTCGACATTCGGAGATTTCTTTCATCCTTACGGGCTTGTGCGTATTTTCCGACGTATCGGCATTTGAAGTGAAGTGATCTGCTTCGGGCTCGAAATTGTCGTATTGTGCGATCATATCGCGGTCCTTTTCTTCGGGTGTAAGATAAAGATCTTCACCACTCATGTTTTCTTTTTTCATAATGTAAAATCCTTTCTTTTTATAGTTTTTTGTGTTTATTTGCAGCTGCAGGTGTATTATACAATTTAATCCTGACAGGCTGTGTCCGGATTAAATTTATTTTTTGAAAAATATTATTTTATTTATAATTTATTTCAAAGATTTGCGGAGTGAAGTAGTTGTCGCCTGTCGCAATAACAGAGAACTCTCCGCTTTTATTCTTCGTTTTCAATATAAATCCGTCGCCTTTTAAAATCCTGCCGTATGTATCGGACATGAGGGATATTAAGTTCAGATCAACATAGTCGCCATTGCTTTGTGAATCTGTAAATTGGGATAATTCATTTGTTTTGTTCTCCCAATTAGAGCCAAAGCTGCAGAATCGTGCTGCGACTTTTGATGCTGTAAGCTCTACAATGCCGCTGTTTAATTTCGGAATATGGAGAATCGCACGCAAAATTTTTTTGCTGTCCAGCTCTGCCATTTTTGAAAAGTCGGGCCGCGCATACAGCCATTGTTCACCGAATTCTTTCGTGATCCCTATAAAGCCGATGCTTCCGAAAGCGTTGTTGATTTTTGGATTTTTGCTTTCTACGGTAGTGTCCTGAAATAGCTTCGGTTCATATAGATTCACTTCAATAAGGACTGCCTGTCCAAGCGGAGAACACGGTGAAACCGTTATGGTGTATTTACGGTCGGTCATTTTCTGATACGTCAGCTTTGCGGGCGAGATAATATTTCCGCTTCTGTCAGTCGTTCCGATACAGGAAACCGAGACGAAAGGGCGAAATTTTTCACTCATCAGGGCAAAATATTTTTCATTTGAACGAACATCCAAAAAAGGGTTGCTTATTTCAAGCGAAAACATATATTGATTTTCGCCTCCGTAATTACTTTTAATTGCCAATCCGTTTGTAGTAGGATACATTCGTTCGTTTCCGCATATAATCTCGTTTTCAGATATTTTATTTACAGCATTTGAAAGAGCAATCGTGCACGAGCCTTCTGAATTCTCCATTTGAATATTTTCTGCTATATTGATGCTCGCATTGCTGCCACTCAAATATATTTCTTTACCTTTTGAGTAAAATTTCATATCGACGGCTTTTCGTGTTTTACTGTTGTAGATAGGGGCAGTGAAATAGTAGGCAGTCTTGCTGCCGTCGGGTTCAATTGTGACTACTCTGTATCGATTACTGTTTTTGCAGTCGATAACAAGAGTGTCTGATTTCCTCAGTTTGTTGATTTCATTTAGAATTGATTTCATGTTTTGTTGTCCTTTCTTAAATTTTTGTTGTACTCAGAGATACATTTTGAGTACAATGCGGTTTCTGATGGTATATCCATGCATTTGCTATGATAGCCCTCAAATACGACAAATACTGTCATAATTGGAAAAAATCATATAAAAATGTTTTTGAGTTCTTATCATGGTTTTAAAATTGAAAATAAAAAAGAGATATTTGAGATGAAATATCACAAATACCTCCACATGCAGGTAGAAAGTCAATCTCATCGGTCAGATTACTCGCAGTAGTACGAAATGGTCGTTTGAAATCTTTTCAGACCGGACGAACACGGTACGCTTTGCATAAGATGCCATCGCTTTTCTGAGACTGACAGGTAGATTTACGGTTATTTCAAAGCAGGTTGGCTGAACCGTAACCCATTTTCAGTCTGTGTTCATTTTTTTCGTGGAAAAATTAAAAAAAGGTATTGACAAAAAGACATTATTGATATATAATACTAAATAGTATATAATATCGATAAGAACTTAAATGCAACAAGGATGAAGATATGAACCGTAACACGATCCAGCGTTCCTTGGTCTTGGAGGTTGTAAACAAACTGCATTGCCATGCTACCGCTGACGAGATATACCATGAGATAATCAAAACGCATCCCCACATAAGCCGTGCTACCGTATACCGTAATCTCAATCTGCTTTCCGATAGGGGCGAGATACGCAAAATGGAGATACCCGGAGGTGCAGACTGCTTTGACCATCTCCTGCACGACCACTGCCATGTTAGGTGCGAGAGGTGTGGCAGGGTCTTTGACGTTGACATGGAGTATGTCGTTGGTTTGGAGCAGAACATCAAAGATACGCACGGATTTGATTTTACCGGCTACGATATTGTATTCCGCGGCATATGTCCGGAATGTAAAAGATCCTCAGGGTAACCATGAAACCGATACGCATTACCAATAAAAATATATAGCCGATTGTAAAAATCAGCGATTTCAAATAAAATCCGTTTTTTCGGTGGCTTTGCCGCCG
>CAYQEY010000036.1:0-17197 GCA_964416635.1 uncultured Lachnospiraceae bacterium
CAATATGCACGCAGGCTCCTTCCACCGCAAGCGGTCCCCCTTCCTCTCGGAGGAAGGCTTTGGTTGAAACTCGTTTATGAGTAGCGGGTAATGATCGCGTGGTTGCAGACCAATAAAAAGCGCATTTGTGCGCTGCCCATAGTATTAGGGCTATGCCAGAAACTGAAATACCACCCGCTACTGAAGTGAACCAAAAAGTTTAGACACTTTTGAAGGTGCATATCATACTGCGGGTGGATTTTATTTGATTTTCAGGTTTTATAATAGAAGCTTTCTCGTCTATTTATTTTGTTCCCGTAGAGCCGAAGCCGCCTGCGCCGCGGACAGTATCTTCAAGTTCATCGACTACGTTAAAGTCTGCTGCATAGAAGGGGGCAAAAACTATCTGCGCTATACGTTCTCCATCCGAGACGGTCTGCGGAACCGTGCCGTGGTTATGAAGAGCAACCATTATCTCTCCGCGGTAGTCGCTGTCGATAACGCCGACCTTATTTGCGGGGGCGAGCCCCTTTTTGGACGCCAGACCGCTGCGAGCATATACGAGACCGACAAGCTCCGTGGGTATCTCCATTGCAAGCCCCGTGTGGATAAGCTTCGTTTCTCCGGGTGCGATGGTTACGTCAGAGGACTCGCAGGCGTAAAGGTCGGCACCTGCGGAAAACCGAGAGCCGTATGTGGGGATGCGAGCGTTTTCGTTAAGTTTTTTTATATTCATCGAAAAACTCATAATAATTCTCCTGTATTAAAGATCCTTAAGGACTGTTTTACCTTCATCAAGCGAGCGAGGGACGTCGATGATACGCTGATTTGACGAGCCTCTGAAGCGAAGAGAGAGGTCTTTTTTCTCCTCTACGAACTCGCCGTCAACAAGCACGTCAATATATTTGATCATCTCGGCGGCGAGAGCGCCGAGCTTGCCTGAAAGTATGTCGCTCTCAAATGTATATCCCGTGTAGCACCAGACCGTTTTTTCGGGATACACGTCTCGAACACGCTTCAAAAGCTCAAACAGTGACGGTTGATTTTGAGGTTCGAACGGCTCGCCGCCGAGAAGCGACAGACCGCGTATGTATTCGGGAGCGAGCAAATTGATTATCCTGTCTTCGATCTCAGGGGTATATGGCGAGCCGTAAGCAAAGTCCCATGCTTCGGCATTGAAGCATCCTTTGCATTTGTGTGTGCATCCGCTGACGAACAGCGAGACACGCACACCCGTACCGTTGGCGACGTCGTGGGTCTTGATCGTAGCGTAATTCATGGCAATCTATCACAGGTGCAGAACGCGCGCCTTTATCTCCTTTGTCTTACCCACGTTCCAGAAATTTTCTCCGAGATATCCGCAGGTACGGCGGGTAACGTTCATTCTCTTGTGGTCTTTATTGTGGCAGGCAGGGCATTCCCATTCGCCGTCGTCGTTTATGATTATCTCGCCGTCGAATCCGCAGACGTGGCAGTAATCGCTCTTGGTGTTGAACTCGGCGTACTGAATGTTGTCGTAGATGAATTTTACGACGTCTTCCATCGCGTCAAGGTTGTGGCGCATATTGGGTATCTCAACATAAGAAATTGCACCGCCGGAGGAAATTGTCTGGAACTGACTCTCAAATGCGAACTTCGAGAACGCGTCGATATTCTCGCGCACATCGACGTGGTAGGAATTTGTATAGTATCCCTTGTCGGTAACGTCCTTGATCTCTCCGAAGCGCTCCTTGTCAATACGGGCGAAGCGGTAGCAGAGCGACTCAGCAGGCGTTCCGTAAAGTCCGAATCCGAGTCCTGTCTCGCGCTTCCACTCCTCGCATTTTGCACGCATATATTTCATTACGGAAAGCGCGAACTCGGCGCCTTCCGGCTCTGTATGGCTGACACCCTTCATGAGCTTGGTCATTTCGTATACGCCGATGTATCCGAGCGATATTGTTGAATAGCCGTTCATCAGGTATCTGTCGATGGTCTCTCCCTTGTCAAGCCTTGCAATGGCACCGTATTGCCAGTGAACCGGGCTTACATCGGAAAGCGTGCCCTTGAGTGCTTCGTGGCGACAGAGAAGTGCCTTTTTGCAGAGTGCAAGACGCTCGTCAAGCAACGACCAGAACTTGTCCTCATCGCCGTTTGCGATTATGGCTATCTGCGGAAGATTCAGACTTACGACACCCTGATTGAAGCGACCCTCGAATTTGTAATTGCCCGTTTCGTCCTTGTAGGGTGAGAGGAAGGAACGGCATCCCATGGGCGCAAATACGTTGCCCTCGTAATTTTCGCGCATCTTTTTTGCGGAGATATAGTCGGGGTAAAGACGCTTTGCCGAGCAACGGATGGCAAGCTTCGTGATATAGTCGTATTTGCCGCCCTTAAGGCAGTTGCACTCGTCAAGAACATATATGAGCTTCGGGAATGCGGGAGTGATGTAAACGCCGCGTTCGTTCTTGATGCCCTGATAACGCTGGTTGAGCACTTCCTCAAAGATCATGGCGTTTTCTTCGATATACTCGTCATCCTCGCGGAGATGCATAAAGAGGGTAACAAAGGGTGACTGACCGTTGGTAGTCATAAGCGTGTTGATCTGGTACTGTATGGTCTGAACACCCGAGCGCAGTTCATCCTGAAGTCTTTGGGTGGCGATACGGCGTATCGTTTCCTCATCAAGATCTCCGGCGAATACGTTGTTCAGCTGAAGAACGTATTTTTGCATGCTCTTGCGCAGATATTTGCCGAGGTGGCTGAGGTCTACCGACTGACCGCCGTACTGTGCACTTGCGACGGAGGCGATTATCTGAGTGGTAATGGTGCAGGCAACCTGAAAGGACTTGGGAGTTTCTATCATTTTTCCGTTTATGACCGTGCCGTTGTCGAGCATATCGCCTATGTTTATAAGACAGCAATTGAATATCGGTTGCAGGAAATAGTCGGCGTCATGGAAGTGTATTGCGCCCTCTTCGTGTGCCTTTGAAATGTCCTCGGGAAGGAGAATGCGGCGCGTAAGATCCTTTGATACCTCGCCCGCGATAAGGTCACGCTGAGTCGACGCCATGAGGGCGTTTTTGTTGGAGTTTTCCTCCATTACGTCCTTGTTTGAATTTTTGATGAGTGTCAATATCGACTCATCGGTAGTGTTTGCTTTGCGCACGAGCGCGCGCTCATAGCGATATATGATGTACGCCTTTGAGAGAGTGTATTTCCCGAGCATCATGAGGTCGTGCTCGACCATATCCTGAATATCCTCGACGAGATAGCGTGCTCTCTTTTTGTTTTCAATATTTTTGACTATCTGTTCTATCTGTTCTTCGCTTATACGGGATTCTTCGGCGACTGCGGCGTTCGCTTTGCGAATGGCTACTGCGATCTTGCTTCTGTCAAAATCAACGGTCGAACCGTCTCTCTTAATAACTTTCATATATATTCTCCTATGCTTCTGTATTTTAGGTTAACAGTTTTGTAGATACATCATACCATATATTTTGTGTTATGTCAAGAGCAAAAACACAATATATTGTGTTTTTGGCGAGTAATACAAATTTTCGCGGCGCAATTTATTTATTTTCGACAAAAACAGATAAGGGACTTTTGCATTTGGATGCAGAAGCCCCTTATGGTTTGTTTAAGATCCGACTCAGATATGTGCCTCGTCAAGGAGTTCGATTCCGTTTTCCCTGAGCACCTTTTCAGCCTTTTCGGTATCATCGGTACGCATTACCGTATATGCCTTGTCGGCGCAGGTGGTGATAAGAGCGTAAAGATATTCGATATTGACTCCGTTGCTTTCAAGCAGACTCAGCGCGCGTGCGAGTCCGCCCGGCTGATCCGAAACCGCAAAAGCGGTTACCGTGCGCACATTTGCAACGTGTCCCGCATCTGCGAGTACCTGCTGAGCGCGCGTGGGATCGTCGGCAATTATACGTACTATTCCGTAATCGCTCGTATCTGCTATGCACATTGAACGCAGGTCTATATTTGCTTTGGCGAGCAGATCCGTGATCTCATGTAAAGTACCCTTCTTGTTTTCAACGAATACCGATAACTGTTTGATTCCCATAATATTCTCCTTTCATATGGCTGTACAGGTTACAGCGTAATTTTAATCATGGAGCTTGCGTTCGTCAATGATCCTTACAGCCTTGCCTTCGCTTCTCGCGATGGTCTTGGGCGCGACGAGATGGACTGCGGGGCTGATACCCAGCATACTGCGCAGAGCTTCTTTGAGCGATCTTTCCTTCTCCGCAACATTCTTTACCGAGTCATCGAACTGCTCGGAAGTGAATTCCACGTAAACGTCGAAGGTATCATTGTTGTTGACCCTTCCGAGCTTGATCTGATAGTTTGGCGAGAAGCCTTCGTTGAGAAGGACGGTCTCTATCTGCGAGGGGAATACGTTGACTCCGCGAATGATCATCATATCGTCGCTTCTGCCCATAGGCTTGGACATCCGGACATGTGTTCTTCCGCAGGAGCAGGGGGTACGGTTGAGAACGCAGATATCTCTGGTTCTGTATCGGAGGAGCGGGAAGGCTTCTTTGTCAAGGCAGGTGAATACGAGCTCGCCCTTTTGACCGTCGGGAAGCGTTTCTCCCGTCTCCGGGTTAATGATCTCTGCAATAAAGTGATCCTCATTTACGTGCATACCGCCTTGCTCGGAACATTCAAACGATACGCCGGGACCCGAGATCTCGGTCAGTCCGTAGATATCGTAAGCCTTGATTCCGAGTGTCTCTTCGATGCTCTTACGCATGGAAGACGTCCAGGGCTCGGCTCCGAAGATACCTGCCTTGAGCGGTATTTGGTCGGGAGTGTATCCCATCTCCTTGAGACTTTCGCCTATGTAAGCTGCGTACGAGGGGGTGCAGCAGAGAACGGTCGCCTTAAGGTCGAGCATAAACTGTATCTGACGCTCGGTATTGCCGGACGAGAGCGGGAGCGTAAGACAGCCGACCTTGTGAGAGCCGCCGTTAAGACCGGGACCTCCGGTGAAAAGACCGTAGCCGTAGCTTACCTGAACCACGTCCTCTCTGTCTGCGCCAACGGCGATGATGGCGCGCGCACAGCACTCTTCCCAAAGGTCGATATCATGCTGAGTATAGTACGCGATAACTCGTCTGCCGGTCGTACCGGATGTGGACTGTATTCTTACGCAGTCCTCAAGCGGAACTGCAAGCATGCCATAGGGGTATGTTTCCCGCAGGTCGGATTTTTCGATAAAGGGGAGCTTGTGAAGATCCTCGACCCCGTGGATATCTTCGGGCTTTACACCCTTTTTATCCATAAGATCGCGGTAGTAGGGTACGTTTTTGTAAACGTGCTGAACCTGCTTAACGAGCTTTTCCGACTGCAATTTTCTGATCTCTTCGACCGGCATGGTCTCGATCTCCGGCTGATAGTATTTTCTTTTTTCCAAAACGATCACCTGCTTTCTTGATTTTGTATTTTTAAGCCCTTCCGAGTTCAAAGGCCTTTATGTTCATTTCAACGAATTTCGGGGCTACGCTCTCACGAAGAGCGGCTATCCATTTTTCTTTGTCTATGTCAAGATTTTTTGAAAGTCTTCCCATAAGAACGATATTGGTTGCTTTTGCAGAACCTGCTTTAAGTGCCGGGGTAAGCGCGTCGATGCAGTCGATGTCAACGCCGAGCTCACCGAGATGCGCAAGAGCCTCGTGAGGATATTCCGTGGCGCCCGTAATGACCGGCATAGGGTCTATTTCCTGCGAGTTGACTATTATCTTTCCGCCTTTTTTGAGATAGGGAGCATAACGAAGAGCCTCAAGTTTCTCAAAGGATACGATGAAATCCGCTTCTCCCTTATCGATGATGGGTGAATATACCTTGTCGCCGTAACGAACGTAGGTAACGACGCTTCCGCCTCTCTGGCTCATTCCGTGGACCTCGGATACCTTAACGTCGTATCCCTCATTGCACAAAAGCTTTCCGAGCAGCTTACTTGCGAGAAGTGAACCCTGACCGCCTACTCCGACGATCATAATATTCCGGGTATTCATTATTCGTTACCTCCTATTGCATCGAAAGCGCAGAGCTGATTGCAGATACCGCATCCCACGCAGAGTGTTGCGTCAATGCACGCTTTGCCGTTCTTTATACTTATTGCAGGGCAACCGAGCCTCATGCAGGCTTTGCAGGTACGGCACTTATCGGGGTCGATAACGAGTGCGGGCTTTGCCTTGACGTATTTGAGAAGCGCGCAGGGCCTGCGTGAGATTATGACGGAGGGCTCGTCAGCGGCTAACTCTTCCGTAATTACCTTTTCGGTAGCCTTTAGATCATATGGGTCAACCACGCGGACGCGGTTGATGCCGAGCGCATGGCAGAGTGCCTCAAGATCTATCTTTGTGGCGGGGTCGCCTTTAATGTTGTATCCCGTCGTGGGGTTTTGCTGATGTCCCGTCATACCCGTGATCGAGTTGTCAACTATAATAACCGTGGAATTCGTGCCGTTGTATGCGATATTTGCGAGTCCCGTCATGCCGGAGTGCATAAAGGTCGAGTCGCCTATGACCGCCACCGTTTTCTTATCGGCATCGCTACCCGACGCTTTGTTAAAGCCGTGAATACCCGACACCGATGCACCCATGCAGAGTACAGAGTCTATGGCGTTGAGCGGAGCCGCCGACCCGAGCGTGTAGCAGCCGATGTCGCCGAGCACGGTGATCTTCTTCTTTGCAAGCACGTAGAACAGACCTCTGTGCGGACATCCTGCGCACATTACGGGAGGACGTACCGGGGCGACCTCTGCGGGGGTAATAAACTCCTTGCCATCAACTCCCATCACCTTTGCGATAAGAGATTGCGAGAACTCTCCGCATATGGGGAATATGTTCTTTCCGTCGACCTTAAGACCGAGAGCCTTGCAGTGGTTTTCGATAATGGGGTCAAGCTCCTCTATTACCACGAGCCTGTCGACCTTTGAAGCAAAATCGAGTATAAGAGCGGAGGGCAGGGGATTGACGAGTCCTATCTTGAGGACCGATGCACTCTCGCCGAACACTTCCTTAACGTACTGATAGCACGTGCCCGAAGTGATTATTCCGACGGTGCTGTCTGAGGCGAAGTCGGCTCTGTTAAGACCGGAATTTTCCGAAAGCTCTGTAAGTGCTGCCATGCGCGCCTCGACTATGGGGTGCTTTCTTATGGCGTTTGCGGGAGCCATTATGTATTTCTGAGGATTTTTAACGTATTCCTTTTTTGCAATCGGTGTCGGCTCTTCAAGCTCGACCGCACATTGAGAGTGTGCGATTCGCGTGCACATACGCAGAAGGACCGGTGTGTCGTATTTTTCTGAGATCTCAAACGCGAGCTTTGTAAATTCTTTTGCCTCGGCAGAGTCAGCCGGCTCAAGCATGGGGAGCTTTGCCGCCTGAGCGTAGTGTCTTGAGTCCTGCTCGTTTTGTGAGGAGTGCATCCCGGGGTCATCGGCAACGCAGACCACAAGTCCGCCGCCGACTCCCGTATATGAAAGAGTAAACAGAGGGTCTGCCGCAACATTCAGACCGACGTGCTTCATACAGCAAGCCGCTCTGCTTCCTGCCAAGGAAGCGCCGAAGGCTACCTCGCAGGCAACCTTTTCGTTTGGTGCCCATTCGCAGTAGATATTATCGTATTTTGCCGCGTATTCGGTTATCTCGGTCGAAGGAGTCCCGGGATAAGAGGAAACGATGCTGCAACCCGCTTCGAGCATACCTCGTGCGACAGCCTCGTTGCCTAACATAAGTTTTTTCATAGTAAATAAACCGCCTTGATATTATTTTTATAGTTTAAATGTTGGATTTGTCTGTGAGCGCCCGACGTACAGTATCTGCACATCAGCCTGTGATCTGTGCCTCTACAAGACTTCCGCCGCAATAGATCTCGCGGAGCTTCGGCTTTTCTATCTTGCCCGTGGGATTTCTAGGCACGTCGGCAAAAATGATCTTCTTCGGTCGCTTGTATTTGGGAAGCGAAGAACAAAATTCATTGATCTCCTCCTCTGTACAACTCATGCCGTCTTTTATTTCGATTATCGCCGCAGCTATCTCTCCGAGTCTCTTATCGGGCAGACCGATAACGGCAACGTCCTTGATCTTTTCATACGCGCGAAGGTGATCCTCTATCTGGACGGGATAAATGTTTTCTCCTCCGCTTATGATAACGTCTTTTTTGCGGTCAACGAGGTATATGAATCCGTCCTCGTCCTCTTTTGCCATGTCTCCCGTAAGCAACCAATCGCCCTTGAGTATCTCGTCGGTGGCTTCTTTGTTCTTGTAGTAGCACTTCATAACACCGTCTCCCTTGACAGCAAGCTCTCCGACCTCGCCGCGGGCTACCGGCGCCCCGTTTTCGTCGACGATCTTTGTTTCCCAAAGATATCCGGCCTTGCCGATGGCACCGACTTTGTCGATGTTTTCAACTCCGAGATGTACGCAACCGGGTCCGATAGACTCGGAAAGACCGTAATTCGTATCATATTCGTGATTCGGGAATCGTGTCTTCCAACGCTTTATAAGAGATGGGGGGACGGGTTGTGCGCCGACGTGCATGAGTCTCCACTGTGAGAGGGTGTAGTCCTCAAGCTTAAGATCTCCGCGGTCGATGCAGTCAAGGATATCCTGCACCCACGGGACCAACAGCCAAACTATGGTGGCCTTTTCGTCGGAAGCCGTCTGTAGCACCCATTCGGGTCTTACGCCGCGAAGAAGGACAGCCTTGCTTCCCGTTAGCAGTGAGCCAAACCAGTGCATCTTCGCACCCGTGTGATAGAGCGGGGGGATGCAGAGAAATACGTCGTCTTTGGTCTGTGCGTGGTGGTTTTGTTCGGTGTAGCAGGAGGCTACGAGAGCCTTATGCCTATGTAATATAGCCTTGGGGAAGCCGGTCGTGCCTGAGGAGAAGTAAATTGCCGCATCGTCCTCGTCGCGGATCTCAACGGGCGGAACGGTGGTCGAGCAATAATAAGTCATCTGCGCGTAGTTGTCGGCGTAAGCCGGGGTTTCGCTCTGCTTTCCTACGAAGAACATATCGTCGAGGAAGGATATATCATCGGTTATTGCGTTTATGCGTTCAATAAATTCGGGACCGAAAACGAGCATCCCCACATCCGCAAGCTCAAGACAGTATTTTATCTCGTCGGATGAATATCTGTAATTCATGGGGACTACTATAGCTCCTGCTTTGAGCACACCGAAATATATCGGAAGCCATTCAAGGCAGTTCATAAGCAGTATAGCTACCTTGTCTCCCTTTTTGATACCTCTGGTAAAGAGCAGGTTTGCGAATCTGTTTGCCTTTATGTCAAATTCTCTCCAGGTTATCTCGCGTCGGTATCTTTCGCCGTCGGTCGAAGTCTCTATAAGATTAAATTCACGCCACGTCATGTCCTTTTGAGGCTGCTTGTCGGGATTGACCTCAACGAGTGCAACGTCGTTAGGGTATATCTTGGCGTTTCTTTCCAAAAAATCTGTAATCGGCATTAAAGTTCTCCTTTGAATTCGGAAAATAATAAATATAATATAGTATAACATAAATTTTCGGTTTTGTCGAGTAAAAATGCACTTTTTTCTGCATTATTTTGCAATTTTTTTGATAAACTTGCAATATGAAATTCTCCGAACTGTCGAAGGGCTTGATCATTACTCCTTTTGCCAAGGTAAAGATCAATCCATACGTCGGCGGTATCGGAGTGAGAAACAAAATGGGGCTGTTGCCCTGATGCAGAAAAAACAAACAGTATAACAGGGGCTGTTTAAAAACCCGATGTTTTTTACAGCCCCTGTTTGTTTTTATGGAGTTCAGTTTCATTAAGATGCAACCGCACTATTGCGGGTTATTTGTTTCCGAGCATTTCCTTGTGGTACTGAAGATTGTAAAGCTTGTAGTAGCTTCCCTTTTGATGAAGAAGCTCGGAATGGTTACCCTGCTCGATTATCTCGCCGTGGGAGAGCACGATGATATTATCGGCGTGCTGAATGGTCGAAAGTCTGTGTGCTACCATCAGCATGGTTCCTATATTCATCATCTTTTCGAGAGAATCCTGAATAAGTACCTCGGTCTCGGTGTCGATGTTGGCTGTTGCCTCGTCGAGTATCATTACAGAAGGTTTGTGTATAATCGTTCTGGCAAAGGAAAGTAATTGGCGCTGACCTGCGGAGAAGTTGTTTCCGCGCTCGCGAACTACCTCGTCAAGTCCGTCCGAGAGCTTGTTTATAAATTTATCGGCGTTGACGTATTCGCATGCCTTCATTATCTCATCGTCGCTCACGTTCTCAAGCCCGAGAATTATATTCGACCGTATCGTACCCGAAAAGAGGAACACGTCCTGAAGCATCTGACCGAAATGACGGCGCAAAGAGGAAATTTTGATCCTTTTTATGTCGATACCGTCAATAAGTATCTGTCCCCTTTGTATGTCATAGTTGCGGCATATGAGCGAGAGGATCGTGGTCTTGCCCGAGCCGGTTGAGCCGACGAAAGCAACCGTTTCACCTGCGTTGACTTTGAAGGAAACGTCGCGGAGTACCCACTCGTCAGGCAGATACGCGAACCACACGTTGCGGAATTCTATATTGCCCTCAACGTGATCAAGCTCAATAGCATCGGGCTCGTCTGTCACCTCGGGTCTGATATCGAATATGGTGAATATCTTTTCCGCCGATGCGAATGAAGACTGCAGTCTGTTGAACTGCTCTGCAAGGTTCTGAATGGGGTTGAAGAACTTATTGATGTATGAGTAAAATGAAACGATAATTCCGCTGCTTATAGTCTGCCCGAGGAATACCCATCCGTCGATATATCCTCGCGCGCCGAGATAGAACAGGCAAAGCACCGAGGATATATAGAGCATATATACCATGGGTCTGAATATGCCGAATACGAATATCTCACCGAACTTTGCTTTCTTAAGCTTCTGGTTTTTCGCTTCAAATTCCTGATTTTTACGCTCTTCTCGGTTAAATATCTGTATTATCTTCATACCCGAAAGGTTCTCGGAGAGGAATATATTTATGTCTGTTGTACCGGTCTTTACCTTGCGGTGCGATCTCCTTGAAAATTTACGGAATACGAATGCAAAGATAACGACAAACGGAACGAAGCAGAGCACCATCAGCGTGAGCATATAGTTGAGGATCAGCATTGCCGCAAGAACACCGATGATGATAAAACAGTTCTTAAGGAGATTTACGATTATGTTGGTAAATGTCATCGAAATGGCGTTGGTATCGTTCGTAACTCTCGTTACGAGCGTTCCGACGGGAATTTTGTTTAGCTGATCGTGCGAAAGACTCTGTATATGCCCGTAAAGCTCCTCACGGATATTGGAAACTATGCGCTGACCGGTTTTTTGAAGTATGATGGACTGGATATAGCTGCAAACGAGAGAAACAACGAGCACGGCGGCGTAAAGTGCGATCGCCCATGCGAGGTAGTATAGCTCAAATCCGTCGGGGTTTCCGATCGTCTCTATAACGTCACCCAAAATAAGCGGGGAGATTATTTCATAAGCAATTGAAATGAGCATCAGGAAGAAGACCGCGATAAAGCTTTTGGTATAGGGCTTTGCATAGACCAAAAGACGTCTGATGATCTCGCTGTCCTTCATGTTTCGGTCAAAGCCGATAGCCTCTTTCTTATCCTTCATAAATGCGTAGGCAAATATGAATATCGCCGTGAATACGCCGATTATGGCGCCGAGTATAAGGAGGGGATACCACTTATACATTTGTGATCACCTCCCCGGTAGTTTCATTGCCTTCGCTCTCATCGTCAAGCCGCTGAAGTTCAACGAGATTGCGGTAGTTCTCACAGCGCTCACATAGCTCGGAATGGGTTCCGACGTCGCTGATCCTGCCGCCCTCGACATAGATTATCTTGTCCATATTCTCAACAGTGCTTATTCGGTGAGCGATAAGTATTGTGGTTTTGCCCTTACGCATTTTGCGAAGATTTGAGAGAATTGCCTTTTCGGTGTTAACGTCGACCGCAGAGACCGAGTCGTCAAGAATGAGTATCGATGCGTTTTTCATAAGCGCACGCGCTATGGAGATCCTTTGTTTCTGCCCACCCGAGACGGTAACACCGCGCTCTCCGAGCACGCTTTGGTATTTTTCGGAGAAGCCCTCAATATTATCGTGCACATCAGCCATCACGGCTGCCTGAACGACACCGTCGTGGTCGGCGTTGTCGGTTGCAAAGGCAATATTGTTCTCGATGGTATCCGAGAAAAGGAAATTGTCCTGAGGAACGTACGCTGCCGCCGCACGAACATCCTTTATGGGTATTGAATTTACGTCTTTACCGTCAATAAAGACGGTTCCGTCGGGGACGTTGTAGGTACGGAGTATCAGATCGACGATGGTGGTCTTGCCCGATCCCGTGCGTCCGATAATTCCGACGTTTTCTCCCGCTTTTATTGAGAAGGATACGTTCGAGAGCACCTCGTCGTTTCCGTCCGGGTATTTGAAGCAGAGATCTCTGAATTCAATATCACCCTTGATATCGCCGGTGCCCACAACAGTTTTGCTGTCGACTACACTTGGCTTTGCATCAAGAAGGTCGCCTATTCTCTTGAGCGAGGCCTTTCCCTGAGCGTGCATACCTATAAGCTCTGAAACAGCCATAACGGGCCAGATGATAGTGGTGAAATATCCGATGAATTCGACCAACTGTCCGGCATCAAATCCGCCCGACCAGACGACGTAGCCGCCGTATCCGAGAATAACGCAGGTGATCGATTCGATAAACAGGGTCAAAGAGACGTTGAGAAGCATGGAAAGCTTTGTGTACTCCACATTGATGTCCTCGTTTTTCTTGCTTATCTTCCTGAAGCCTGCAAGCTCATGAGTCTCTTTTACGAAAGCTTTTATTACGGCGATACCTGCGAAGGTCTCCTGCGAAAAGTCAGACAGCTCGGAGAATGCCGCCTGTCTCTTTTCCCACTTTTTGCCCATATATTCTCCGACAATGATAGAACAGATAAGCAAAAGTACCATGGGTATCATGGAAAGGATCGTGAGTGTAATGTTCATTCTGAACATCTTGATAAAGGAGAGGACTCCGAGGATAGCTGCATCAAAGAAGAGCATTATTCCCCAACCGAAGCAGTCCTGAACGGTCTCAAGATCGTTGGTGAACAGCGACATGAGATTGCCGACCTTATGTACCTGATAGTATTCCTGCGAAAGGTCCTCACAGCGTTCGAACATACGGCTTCGCATATCTGCTTCGAGCATGATTCCCGAGCTGAAAAATGTTACACGCCACAGAAAACGTCCGAATACCATACCGAGTATGATAAAGAGAAGAGGCACGCATATTTCATCAAGAAGAAAAAAAAGATCGAAGGTGCGAACAATTCCGTCCAACTCGACGACGCCGGTTTTGATTCCGTTGATGACCATTCTGTACAGCTCGGGAATAATGAGCTGCATATAGTCAACCAGCACGAGTGAGAGCAGGCCCAGGATCAGCAGGGGCGCGTATTTGAGATAATATCGATTCACGTGTTTTCCGAAGACCACTTTTTTCGCCTCCTTTTCGGTGAAAAAATAAATTGACATACGACTTTTATTCTACTACAAGTCATTGCTTTTGTCAACCTTTTTCGGTGAAGTATTCTGCATAGTATTCTGAATAACGATAAAACAATTAAAAAACAGGCACTTGCACGCGTTGCGAAGTTTGCAAAACGCGTGGCAGTGCCTGAAAGCTTTATTTTTTTCTCATTGCGGCAATTTTTTCGGCATTGGGAGTTACGTATGCCGTCCAGTTGGTGTGGTATATCACAAATCCCGGTCGGGATCCCGCAGGCTTTTTGACATGTCTTGCGAGCAGATAGTCAACTCCGATGTTATCACCCTCTGCCTTGGAATAATAAGCAGCTATCTCGGCGGCACTCGTGAAGTCCAGGTCTGTAGGTTCGCGTCCCTCGGTAACGAGCAAAACGTGTGAACCCGGAGTCTGCCTTGCGTGAAACCAATAGTCGTGTTTTTCTGCAAGTCGGTGAGTGATATACTCATTTTGAAGATTGTTCTTCCCGCAAAGTACCTTCATTCCGTCGGGAGTTTCAAACTGCATAACCACGGGTGTCTTTTGCTTGTGCGCCGAATAGCTCTTCATTTTTGAAGCGTATCCCGAGCGATAAAGCTCGTCGCGTATCTCGGTAAGATCGGCGGGGGACTCCGCCCGCGTCAGAGCCTCAAAGACGGTATAGATATATTCAAGCTCCTCCTCGCCAAGCTCTATCTGCTTTGTCAGCTCGACGCGCGCAGTTTTGGATTTGGCATACTTTTTATAAAATCTCTGTGCGTTTGACGAAGTGGATATCCGCGAATCAAGTTCTATACGAATGGAAGGGCAGTTGCCCTGCTCGTCCATCTCCTCGTAGTCGTCGACATCGATAAATGTTGCCTTTTGAGGCAGACGGTATAGATTTGCGGTTATCAGATCTCCGTATTTTCTGTAGGTATCGCCTTTATCGCATTCGGCAAGCTCGGCTTTCTGCAGTTCGAGCTTTTTTCTTATTCTCGCTTCGGAGTTTGTCAACAGACGAAGTATGTCGGACGCGCGTTGATGCACTCTTTGTCTGTTATCACGGCTCGCAAAATATGCGTCGAGCAAAGCTCCCGCGCTCTCAAAATCCTTCCTCTCGTAAGATCCGTACTGCAGGAGCGGTATAAAGGAATATTCGACGCTCTCCTCTTCGTTTTGTATCAGGCAAGGAGAAAATGTTTCGTTCTTGATAGTGTCCATGACCCTTGAAAACTCGCGCCAAAGGTCGTCTGCAAAGCAATAGCCTACAGGCGTGTCGGTGTGTCCGGTGGCACAGAAGGTTATCTCACGCGCCACTACGGGGGCAATGCCCATAAAGGCAGATACGATATATTTATCGCATGCACGCTCGCGAGGAGCATTTTTTATCAGCTCGAGAAACCCTGATCCATCTATATGCAAAGGATTGATCTTACCTGCGGAAGATGGGAGCTGATAGACCATTCCGGGTATGAGCTGGCGCACACTGTCAAATGAAAAATCGGTAGTGCGCAGAGCGGTTATTATCTTTTTATCGCCGTCCGCAAATATGAGGTTGCTGTATTTTCCCATAAGCTCCGCGATAAGATAACGGATACATTCAAATCCCATCTCGTCGCGCGTTTCAAATTCAAGAAATGCCACGCGGTCGAAGTCTGCCTGAGTGATACCCACAAGCTTTGCGCCTTGAAGATATTTGCGCAGAAGCATACAGAACATCGGCGGATTTTGAGGATTTTCTTTTTGTATCTCGCTAAACCCTATACGCGGATTGTTGGAGCCCGCATTGATAAGCAGACGCTTTCCGCCCTCAAAGCTGCGCATCTGAAGCAGTATTTCGTCGCGTTCGGGCTGATACACTTTTTCAATTCTTGCGCCAAGCGCTGTCCTACGGAGCTCGCTGAGCGTACAGGAAAGCATTCCTGCGTCAAAAGCCATAATTTTCTCCTTATGTTAACAGAATATTTTAGTCAATTGTAAAACTTCGTTTTCCAATTGAGACCCGCGAGGCGGGATACGCGCGCTTATCGCCGCCTGCCAAAATCTCCGATTTTGGCACCTCCCCTCGGCGCGCGGACTCGCTTTGCTCGTCTTAGCGGTGTTTTTTCGGCGGCAAAGCCACCGAAAAAACGGATTTTATCTGAAATAGCTGATTTTTACAATCGGATATCAACAGAATATTTCAGAACATGAGCCTATCGACGTCGTCAAGCGATGCGAAAGCAAAATCCGGTTTGTCTTTTGGAAGAGCCGCGTCAACGTCGGACTCGGTGGTCTCACCCGAAAGCACGAGAACAGATGTAACGCCAAAGCTCTTGCCGAGAGCTATGTCGGTGTAAAGGCGGTCGCCAAATATGCACATTTCGTCGTTTGAAAAGCCGGTTGTCTCGCCGATCATTTCGACAGTCTCCTTGTAGGGCTTGCCGAAATATGTGGGGGTCTTGCCGGTCGACGCGGTGACGAGTGCGGCAATGGCACCGCTGTCGGGGATAAATCCGTCCTCGGTGGGGCAATTGAAATCGGGGTGAGTTGAAAGATACTCGGCCCCGTTGCGTATAAGACGGCAGGCGATGTTGAGCTTTTCATATGTAAGCGAGGTGTCGAAGCTGGTTATGACTATGTCAGCGTGGCGAGGGTCGTTCTCGCCGTTTATCAGCTTTATGCCCTTAGCGGCGTACTCCCCGACAAGCTCGTCTGTAGCTACCATATATACTGATTTGCCGGCGCGGTATCTCTTGAGAAATTCAAGCGTAACATCGCCCGAGGTCATTATCTCATCCTCGCTCGGCTCAAATCCGAGTCGTTCAAGCTTTTTCAGATAAAAATCGGACGTGTGCGAGGCGTTGTTGGTGAAAAAAAGCACCTTCTTGCCGCACGCACGAAGATTTTTGATGAATCTCTTGGCAAAATCAAATGGTATGCCCCCGAGATAGATGGTTCCGTCCATATCAAAGATATAGAGCTTTTTGCTTTTGATTATATCCGTATTTCGGTTTTTGAATTCCATGATGCACCTCTAAAATATTATACTGTAATATTATAGCACATTCTTGATTTTTTTTCAATAATATGCTATAATGTTTGTGCTGTAATAATTTTTGTCAAAGATCAGGGGGCATTTATGCGAACTGTTATAGGAATAGACATAGGTGGGAGCACGACAAAGATCGTCGGCATACGAACCGACGGGACGAGCGTCGAGCTTATCGAGCCTATCTTCGTGCGAGCGACTGATGCAATTACTTCGGTTTACGGCGCGTTTGGAAAATTTACCATGCAAAATAACCTTACTTTGAGCGACATCGACCGCGTGCTTATGACGGGTGTCGGGTCATCGTTTATAGATAAGCCGCTCTATTCGCTCAAATGCGAAAAGGTGTCCGAATTCAATTCGGTGGGTAACGGAGGACTTTACCTCTCGGGGCTTGATGAGGCTATAGTTGTCAGCATGGGCACGGGTACCGCGCTCATGCACGCCAAAAGAGAGGGAGAGAGGACCGTTACGGAATATCTCGGCGGTACCGGAGTGGGCGGCGGCACTTTGCTCGGGCTTTCGAGGAGAATGATAGGCGTTGATACCATTGAGCATCTTGAGCAGTTATGCGAGGACGGCGATCTGTCAAACGTTGATCTGAGGATCAAGGATATGTCAAGCGACCATACCTTCCAGATAAACGACGAAATAACCGCG
>CAYQEY010000037.1:0-17084 GCA_964416635.1 uncultured Lachnospiraceae bacterium
AACCCACGCGGCCAGCTTGGAAGGCTGGAATTCTACCATTGAACTACACTCGCATATATTGGACTATCTCGAACCGCTCTAATATAATATCATAAAGATTTTATTTTGTCAATACCTATTTTAAAATTTTTTAAAAATATTTATTCCTCGTAAATTTCTCGCTTTTATTTGATTTTCCTCTGAAAAGTACATTGTAAAAATTCTTTTTTTATGCTATAATGTTTTCATCAAATCAAAAAGGAGAATTCTCTATGAAACTCAAATTTGACGTTCAGGGAAAAGCTCAGGCCGACCCGTATATATTCGAGGACGATAAAAAGCTCTATATGTATGTGACCGGGCTCGACGGTATCGACGCCTATTCTTCGGATTCACTTCTCGGCACGTGGCACCATGAGGGATATATCGGAAGTCTTGATGGGGCAACACAGTATTGGGCTCCCTCGATAATAAAGCTCGACGGAAAATACTACATCTACGTTTCATGCATACTCGGTGAAGAGTTTGAATATATGTACGTTGCCTCGTCAAGCTCCCCGCTCGGTCCGTTCACGAATTGGAAAAAGCTCTATAATTGTTTTTCAATCGATTCGCACATTGTAAAGACAGGAAGCGGTCTGTTTTTATGGGTAGCCATGGATAACCTTCGGGGCGACAAAGTCGGTACGCGCGTATTCATTGACCGTATGCTCGACCCATATACTCCCGAAGGCAAGCCTTGCGAGAAAATAGTCCCCGATTTTTCAGAGGAAATGTTCCGTGCAAACCGCTACGGAGACGGCAAGGACTACTACACCATTGAGGGTCCGTTCTGGTTTAAAGAGGGAGATTGGCAGTATGTTATGTACAGCGGAGGCTGCTTTGAGAACGACTCCTATCACGTCGGCTACTGTGCCGCAAAAACGGACGAGAGCGATCTGACCAAGGTCGATTTCATAAAAGCGACCGAAAACGGAAAATTCTTGCCCGTTCTCATCAAAAACGAATATGAGGAAGGCACCGGACACCACAGCGTGATAAAGCACAACGGACAGTATTATGCTATATACCACGCCCGCGATTACGGCGACGCGGGATTTGAAAACCCCCGAACAGCGCGAATCTGCAAGCTCCATGTCGCCGACGGAATGATCACGGCGGAAAGATACGAAGACCATTTATAATAAACGCAGAAAACGCTGCGCACCGATAAATAAGCACCTACACGAATGCAGGTGCTTCGGACTACTGACAAACTCGATTTGCAGAGCCTGACACTGTAAAATTGCACAAAAACGAACTCCACTTTTCTCTTTGACACAAAAGGCGCAAAGAGAAAAGTTCGCAAAAGAGAAACGCCGAAAGGAGCGTTTCGCGGCTTGCGAGCCGCGAGAAGGGCTACGCGCCCTTCACCGCGCCGCCTTTTGAAAAAGGCGGGCGAAAACTTTTGTGCAATATGCTTGTGCGAATATGTTTATCAGCAAACTGAAGCACCTGCACGAATGCAGGTGCTTATATTTTTTATTGTGCCTTAAACGTCGCACTTTCAGAGCCCACGGTTATTTTATATTCATTACCCTTCGAAAGCTTTTTCATACATACGATAATGACCTCATAGTCGTAGGTAGGCTCTTCAAGAAGGATAAGCTCTCCGTCGCTGTCGGCAATCGAGAACGCCGTACCCGCCATCTGAGAACCCGTGGTTACCGTAATAATACCCTGCGAGGATGCTGTCGGTATTTGTGCAACCGATGCCGAACCGCTTGCAATCAGTATTCCGCCCGATATCTCACCGCCGCTTTCATATTTGTATATCGACTTACCCTCAGTTGCGGAAACGCTTATTCTCAAGAGACCGTCAGACATTGAGAAAGATCCATTGACGTCAATTCCGTCTCCCTTTGCGTTGATAGTGGTTTCACCGCCCGATATTTTGAGCGAACCCTTTACGAGAGAGCTTATGGTCTGTGTCGTGTCATTGGGTACCGAGACATGTATACCGTCGCCCGAAGAATTGAGCTTAAGACGTCCGCCTCTTATATCTACATTCAGTGCTTTAAGACCCTGTTTGCTCTCACTTACGGTTATTTTAGCATTAACCGCATAGAGATCTCTGTCCGCTTGAAAAGCGTCATCGCCTGCTTTAACTGCATATGTCCCGTCGGCGAGGATCACAGAACCCTTGGCATTGACTGCATCCTCAACCGATTGAATTTCGAAGCTTCCGTCAACGACCAAAAGATTTCCTGCCGCCTTTATGTCCTTCATGCTCGGTGAGGTCTCGTTGATCTCGGTCACTCCGGCACCCGATCTGAGCTTAAAGCTTCCGCAATCTATCTGCACGTTCGAGCTTGCGCTTATCGCATCGCCCGCGGCGCTGATATCATAATCACCGTCGTTTATATAAACAAATCCGAGCGAAGGATCGCTGCCGTTTTGAGCGCGTATTCCATCCTTACCCGATTGTATCTTAACAAATGAGCTTGCGATCCTCACGCTGTCGTTTGCGTCAAGTCCGCGCGATGCCGCGTTTATAATATAGCTTCCTCCCGCAAGAACGAGATCGTCCTTTGAAACTATTCCGTGTCCCGCCGGCGATTCAACGAAAAGAATCCCGCCACCGTTTATTGTAAGATCCTGCTTTGAAAATATTACAGCATCAACGTTGTTCTCGTCTGTCTGTACGAAATTTCCTCCGTTTGACAGCTTATTTTCGGTTTCGGGTGCCAATGTGATAAAGACCTTGTCAGCCGAGCGCACGTAGATAGCCGCTCCGTCCGAGGAATTTATATCCACGCCGTTCAGAACTATCTGTATCTTTGCCGTCTTTTCCGCATCAACGATTATCATCCCATTGTAAAGCGTTCCGCTGAATATATAGGTTCCCTCTTCGCTGAGCATAACCTTGCTTCCGCTGATACTCACCGCCTTTGACGAGGAGATTATCTTGTCGTGATCCAATTGAACGATAGCCGAATTGCTCTCGTCGTAAGATCCGTTGAGGTCGCGCTCCGTGAACATCTCCGAGTAATTTTTGGCAAAGCTCGTGTCTATTCCCTCCATAGTAGGGTTAGACTTGAAATTAAGATCGGGTTTGGAAATCGGAGGCGTGGGAACGGTACCCGGAAGATCGGTACTGATAGAAGGCAGAGTTTCTCCCATCGTCTGAGAGTTTTCCTCAGACCCGACACCCGGGGTCTCTTTACTGCAGCCTGACAATGCAATAAGCACCACAAGGCAAACGCAAACCATGCTTAAAAATCTTTTATTCCCACGTCTCATAAATACCTCCTCAAAGTTTTGAATCACTATTGTCCTGTTTGGAAATGCTTACCTCAAGATTGCCGTTTCTCTCGCGGATACGGTCAATAAGCTCGTGCTCCTTTTTGGGATCCCTAAGTGAAATGTTGTATGTAAGTCTGAACATACTGCCCATATTGGTCGTTTTTACCTGCTCCAGCTCGTAGCTCTTGGTGTATTCCTTGAACAGCTCGTCGAAAACTCCGGTGTAATCGAGATCCTCCGGCACGGTTATACGGATGCTCTTATACTTCTCCGCATTCTTTTTGCAGCCCATGTCTAGCCTGTTGTATATAATGAACGCAAGACACATAACTACCGTGAAAAGGAATGCAAAGCCAACGTATCCCATGCCTATTATAAGGCCTGCGCCCATGGCGAAGAAGAGCATGACTATTTCTTTTGCACTGCCGGGAACCGAGCGAAAGCGCACAAGGCTGAAGGCGCCCGCGACTGCGACACCGGTGCCGACGTTTCCGTTTACCATCATGATGACTACGCATACAACTGCCGGAAGCGTGGCAAGAGTGATAACGAAGCTCTTGGTATATCTCGAGCGATACATATACGCCAGTGACATAACGATACCTATTACCAAAGCAACTCCGAGGCATATCAGAAAATCGGTGACGCTTATAACCGCGGTAAACTCGGTATCGAAAAGTCCTTTAAACAATTTGTCAAACATAGCTAATGATCTCCTTGGAATTCGTAATAATATTCGGGAATATCAACCTTTGATATGCGACCCCGTATTTTGAAAAAGAGGAATTGAATATTCCTTGCTCGGAAAGCGTATGTACCATCCAAAGCGGCATACCGCCCGAGCACTTTATTTCCATAAGCGTCTTGCCCTCTTCGAGAATATTTTCTCCGTAAGGCTCCGAGCACAGCGAAAGATCGTTCTGCCTGCACAGGATATTTTCATCAAAGGTCACTCTAAAATCTCCACCGTCCTTGGCAAAAAACGCCTCTCGCTCGTAAGACAAAAAGACAGCAGGCCGAAGGTCTCCATAGAACCTGAGCACGTAATCTATCTCCCGTGTGATCTGGCTTTCCTTCGAAGGTCTCTCCCCGTTACACACCCACGCCATCGCCTCAAGCTCGGGCATTGACGTTCGCCGTTTGTAAACTACCCTGTCATATTTCTTTTTCAACTCGACGAATACCGGGCTATCATGCGTAGCCGTCTGATAACTTCGTATCCTCAGCTTTTCCTTATACGTCGGTTTTTCAAGCGAGCGTCTGATCAATCGGTAGTTATCGGTGTCAAAATAAATATTGCGTATAGTGGTCCTGCCGTACTTATCGAGTGCCATGTACGGCTCCATCGCTTCAAGCACCTTAGCTTTTTGCTCTACGGTAAGCATATATTTGATTTCGTATCGTTTAAAAACAGCTTGATATGCCACGGCTACCTCCGCAAAAGTAATGTGCACAGTATACATCAAAAAGCTTAAGCACGCCTAAAGAAGCAAGCCTTTTTAAATTCCGGACCAAAATAAATCAACATCAAAGATCAAAATTACGCTTTTTGTCTGCTTTGCCCAATTTATTGTTATAATTATACACCGCTTTGTCTTATTTGTCAACAGGTTAAGGAAAAATTCAGTTTTTTTGAACGATCTTCAAAAAATCTCTATAACACACTTGCGAAAAAATCATTTATGTGTTAAAATGTTATTAGTATCATATCAGGATGGAACCGTATGAAAAAGGATAAAAGAACAAGGTCAAAGCTTTCGCTCGTCCCCGACTATGTTTTCGACAGCTATCTCGATATCACCCCGGAATTTCTCACAGGTCTCGGAATACGTGCCCTGCTTATAGATATCGACAACACTCTCGCACCATATGAGCAGGATCTGCCCGACGAGTATATCATAAAATGGTTTGAGTCGCTCAGTGCAGCAGGTATTTCGTCAGCACTCATATCCAACAATCATCCCCCTCGCGTCGAGCTTTTCAATTCCCTCTTGGGACTGCACGCATATGCCGACAGCGGCAAGCCCGGCTCCAAAATGCTCATCCGCGCCATGAACGATATGGGAGTTGACGCCTCCGTAACCGCAGGAATCGGCGATCAGCTTCTTACAGACACGCTTGCCGTACATAGGTTAGGTATGATATCCATTATCGTTCCTCCGATAAATGACAAGCGAACTCTATTCTTCAAATTTAAGCGATGGCTCGAGCGTCCGTTTATGAGGAAATACCTAAGACGCCAAGCTGAGAAAGGCAAAAAATAAATATGAAAAGAACAGAATATGCAACCTTCGGACCGGGTGGAAACAGCGGATCCTTCTACGCCGACGGAAAAAAATCAACCGTCGACGCACCCCTTTGGGTAAAGCAAAAGGGGCTTGACGCATACGAATACGAGGCGGGTAACGGACTCAGTGCGGGCGACGCAACTCTTAAAAAAATAGGAGATGCCGCGCGTGAAAATGGTATCCTTATGTCTTTTCACACCCCATACTTCATCTCGCTTTCCGGAGTTGAACCCGAAAAACGACTGAAAAGCATCGAATATATCAGCCGCTCACTTCACGCATCCGAGCTTCTCGGCGCGGATACCATAGTAATTCACGCGGGAAGCGCGGCAAAGATAACGAGGGCAGAGGCTATGGCTCTTGCCTCGGATACGCTCTATCGCAACCTTGATGTAAACGGAGACACAGACATCAGAATGGGTATTGAAACCATGGGCAAGATCAATCAGCTCGGTACACTCGAAGAGGTCATAGAGCTTTGCAAAATATCTCCCAAGTATCATCCCGTAGTTGATTTCGGACACTTGAACGCGCGCAATCTCGGCTCATACTTTCCCGATTGCGACAGTTACCGCGCCGTATTTGATAAGATAGCCACCTCTCTCGGGGACGAATACGCATTTAACCTGCACTGTCATTTTTCAAAAATAGAATACACAAGCGCAGGGGAAAAAAGGCATCTCACCTTTGCGGACACTGTGTACGGTCCTGATTTTGAGCCGCTTGCCGAGGCGATCATACGCGAGGGAGTTGCGCCGCGAATAATCTGCGAGTCAGACGGAACAATGGCAGAGGACGCGCTCCGGATGAAAAACATATACAAAGCAAAAGGAGAAGATATATGACACAGCTGCAAAGATTCCAAAACACACTCAGAAACAGCGAATTCGACGCTGCAATAATATCATCAGAGCTTAACCAGAGATATATCTCCGGCTTTAATTACACCGACGGATATATCCTCATCGGTCGTGAGAAAGCGTACCTTCTCACGGATTTCCGCTATATAGAAGCGGCAAATGCGGCGGTTAAGGATTTCGAGTTACTTATGCCCGGAGGATCTATGCTTGACACCATAGGTGAGCTCATAGGCGATAACGGATATAAGAAGGTCGCTGTTGAGGACGCCGAGCTTTCCTGCAAGATGCTTGAGAAATTCCGCGAAAAAATTCCCTCCGAGTGCGAGCTCGTTTTCGGTGCATCTTCTATGCTCACAAAGCAGCGTATGGTAAAGCTTCCATATGAGCTTGAGCGAATCGAAAAGGCGCAAGAGATAACCGATGCGGCATTTGAGCATATACTCGGATTCATATCAACAGACGTTACCGAAGCCGATGTGGCGCTCGAGCTTGAATTTTTTATGCGCCGCCACGGTGCGGAGTCACTCGCCTTTGATACCATTGCGGTATCGGGGCCCGCATCATCGCTTCCTCACGGAGTTCCCTCGGACGTAAAGCTTCGTAAGGGATTTTTAACCATGGATTTCGGCGCTAAGTACGACGGCTACTGCTCGGATATGACGAGAACAGTGGTAATAGGCAAGGCAGATGAGGATGTCAAAAAGGTTTATAACACCGTACTCTCGGCACAGCTCAACGCACTTGAAAAAATCAAGGGAGGTATGCTTTGCCGCGACGCAGACGAGCTCGCACGTTCGGTCATTCGCAATGCAGGCTACGGCGAGGCATTCGGTCACAGCCTCGGACACGGAGTCGGAATGTTTATTCACGAATCTCCCTCGCTCTCACCCAGGGCATCAGAGGATTCTCGCCTTGAAGCCGGAAACGTGGTCACGGTAGAGCCCGGAATATACCTTCAGGGCAAATACGGATGCCGTATTGAGGATATGGTAGCCATAAACGAGGACGGAAGTATTCACAACTTTACCAAGAGTTCCAAACAGCTTACAGAGCTCTGATGATCACTGATCATTAAATAACTACAGCAAAGAGGCTGTCACGTTTAGCGCAGAGCAAAAATACACGAATTAAGGATCAAAGAAATAACCGCTCTTACTGTCAAAAACTGATAGTAAGAGCGGTTTTCAGGTAGAAATCGTTACGAATTTCAATCTCTATGTGTATTTTTCAGTCACGATCTCTGCATATGAATGAAACAGTCTTTTTTCAATTTAAAAATGAATATCTCATTTTACAGAGCTTGTAACATCTTTGTAGGAATCGGCATCAGCAGGAGCTTTAATTGCGCCGGTAGAGCCAACATTCGAGAAGACTGACGTGGACACCGTTGTAGCCTTAATTCCCATTACTTCCATGGTAAACTCAATTCTTATGCTGTCAAGAACTCCATTTGCATCGAAGTAAACTCTGTAGCTTACGTCACCATCAAAAGAAGCTGTCTCGGCGAAATCATCACCTGCCACTTCTGCGAACTTATCTCCGCTAACGGTAAAATCGACATAATACTTCGATCCATCCGCGCAGATAACAGCCCCGTTGAACCATTCCTCAGGAAGGGCATAAAGCTTGTCGTCATCGGGATCGGAGCCCAGATATTGCTTATAGTAATCTTCGACAGCGATAGTAGCCTTATTCTTTGTGCCACCCATATTAACATAGCAAACGCCATCAACATAATAGCACTCCATAGCAGCGCCCTCAATGCCGCTCGACTTAAAATAGATGTTATCGCCATTCACACGCTGAACTATAGTTTGAGTTTCGGTCTGCGTCTGACCGGAGATCTTCATAGTGATCTTCTGCTCAGTGGTCATGGTGAAATCAGTGGCTTCATCAAGCAGCTTGGTAGCCTCGGAATAAAGCGCCTTTGGAGCCTTACCCTTAAGAGTCTTAAGATCTCCGTTTTCATCCGTTTCGTCGACGATCTCTTCTTCATTGTTCTTTTCGTCGCAGGCTGTAAGCGTGAAAACACTTGCTACGAGCAAAAAACACATCAACAATGCCCAAAATTTTTTCATAATAATTACCTCCAAAGTCTTAATTTGTACATCAACATTTTAATTTTATCATAAGAAACCGCTTTTGTCAAGGGTCATCTTACATTAAGATACACCAACATATCGCTTTCTCCGCGATTTGCAAAACAATGGTAAGGTATCATTCTTATATTTACAGGCTCAAATTTAAACGAGTAGGGTGCGTAAAGCTTGCCGCTCTTTTCGTCCGCGCGGAGGTAACCCGCACAGTCGATAACATTTCTGCCAAGCTCCTCACTGTAGGAAATCTCAGCGTCAGCAACCCTTTCAGGATCGATATAAAGCTTATGCACGCCGCCTGCGTTATCCTTTGCCTCCGCGCAATAGATCACGGGACCATAGCGAAGTGCCGCCTTTCCGATATTGCGCACTACGTTGACTGAAGACGCAACAAGCTCAGGTATCATTTCAAGCTCTATCTCAAATTCACCTGCTCCAAAGCAAGCGTATCCGTTTTTGAGCTCGTAAGCCGCCACAGTCCTGAAGGCATGGCACCACTCGGGAATACGGACACGCACAGGTGCGTCAGAGGTGATCTTTATCTTGCCGTCATAGGGATAATCGGTAATCACCGACACACGAACTGCAGCGTTTTCGTAAACGCTGTCGGAAAACTGATTGATATATACCTCTCCGCTCATTTCATCGTATGAGTACATATAATTACCCATCGAAGAAAGAAGTCTTACGAGGTTGGGAGGACAGCAGGAGCAGTCGAAGACCTTCGGGCGCTGAGTAATGGGCCAGCGCTCCTTATCACCGAGCATATCAAGTCTGTGTCTTTCACCGAGATATATCTCAAGCGGATTTTCATAAAAGAACTTATCTCCGTCAAGCGAAATACCGGAAAGCATTCCGTTATACATTTCAAGCTCGATTATATCCGCATATTTCGAGGCATTTTCGGGGTCAAGCGCTATCATTCGCTGTGCGAAGAACATAAGACCAATCGACGCGCAGGTCTCTGCATACGCCGCGGCGTTCGGAAGATCATATGCCACCGTAAATGCCTCTCCGCGATATGATGAGCCTATTCCTCCCGTTATGTACATTTTTTTGTTTGTTATATTATCAAACAGTGCGATGCATGCTTCCTTGAGCTTTTCATCTTTGCTCTCAAGCGCAAGATCTGCCATTCCCGAATAGAGATAAACCGCACGCACCGAATGTCCGAACGCCTCTTTTTGCTCTCTTATCGGCAAATGATTTTGTGCATAGTAGGGCGAGCCGAGAATATCCGCCTCTTTGCTTGCGAGAACTCCTCGATTTTCAAGAAAGAATTTGCAAAGCTCAAGATATTCGCTCTTTCCCGTCGTCTTGTACATACGGTAAAGCGCAAGCTCTATCTCCTCGTGTCCCGGGGTAACGAATGCGGCAGAGCCCTCGTCAACAAACACCTTTTTGATGTGGCGTGCGTATTTTTCCATCAAACGAAGAAATCTGTCGCGTCCGGTTGCATCGTAATAAGCGCAAGCCGCTTCCATAAGATGTCCCGCACAGTAAAGCTCATGCCAATTACGGCAAGACCAACGTGCCTCGGGCTTGACGACCGTAAAATAAATATTGAAATATCCGTCCTCACACTGATTTTTTTCAATGAGATCGATGATATTTTCTATCTTTTCTTCGAGATCGGGACGGTTCTCGCGCGAAAGTATATACGCCGCGCCCTCCATCCATTTTGCAACATCCGAATCCCAGAAATAATGCGGTTGGTTTGGCTCGCCCTCTTTCCAATCAAATCGAAAGGCATCTATTCTTCCGGTTTCATAAAATCTGTCGTATACGGCATTGACCGTAACGCGGCTGTTGAGATCCTCGATCTCCTTCCAAAAGCCGCCGCGGAGCGTTACGTCGCGGTAATTATATTCCATAATAAATCTCTCCTTGATTTTTTATTTATTATATCATATAAATATACGCTTTTAAATTGCCATTATCGCAAATTATATTGACAATATCACTATTCCGCAGGCTGAGCTTCTATCTCCTTGATATCGTCTACGTTATACGGAGTTGACTGATATACGAAATAGTTGAGCCAGTTGGAATAAAGCAGATTTGCGCAGCTTCTCCAGCGAACGATCGGCTCTTGCGTATCGTCGTCGTTAGGAAAATAATTTTTGGGTATTTCGATGGGAAGTCCCGCTTCCTTATCTCTCAGATATTCCTTTTTAAGCGTATCTCCGTCGTACTCGGAATGTCCTGTTACGAATATCTGTCTTCCTTTACCGGTGGCACACACGAATACGCCCGCTTCCTCCGAGCTTGCAAGTATCTTGAGCTGAGGAACCGCCTCAATATCCTCTCTGCGGCAGGTGGTATGCCTTGAATGAGGAACGACGAAGGTATCGTCAAAGCCTCTGAAGAGTATAGAGTGCTTATGGTCAAGCTTGTGCTCAAAGACACCGAAAAGCTTTTTGTCGAGCGGATATTTCTTTACGCCGTAGTGATAGTAAAGTCCCGCTTGCGCGCCCCAACAGATATGAAATGTACTGGTTACGTGAGTCTTCGTCCACTCCATAATACGACAAAGCTCGTCCCAATACTCCACCTCTTCAAACTCCATCTGCTCCACGGGTGCTCCCGTGATTATCATTCCGTCGTACTTTTTTTGCTCGACCTCGTCAAAGGTCTTATAAAAAGCGAGCATATGATCGGCTGAAGTGTGCTTGGATTTGTGAGTTGCCGTTTGCAAAAGCTCAAGCTCGACCTGCAAGGGAGTATTTCCTATAAGACGCGCTATCTGTGTTTCGGTAACTATCTTCTGCGGCATAAGATTGAGCATAAGTATCTTAAGCGGACGGATATCCTGAGTCATCGCGCGCGTCTCGGTCATAACAAATATATTTTCGTTGAGTAAGACCTGCGTCGCAGGCAAAAGGTTTGGTATTTTAATAGGCATAATGCCCTCCGTAATTTTTATTTATTGTTGAGATGCCTCAAGTGCCTGCTCTATATCCGCAATGATATCCTCGACGTTTTCGATTCCAACCGAGAGACGGACGAGGTCGGGAGTGATTCCCGCATCAACGAGCTGCTCGTCGGTGAGTTGTCTGTGCGTTGTGCTTGCAGGATGGAGCACGGATGTTCTCGCATCGGCAACGTGAACCACTATTGCCGCGAGCTTAAGGCTGTCCATAAACTTGACAGCAGCCTCTCTTCCGCCCTTTACTCCGAACGATATGACACCGCAGGCTCCTTTGGGAAGATACTTCTCCGCGAGCTCATACTGACTGTCGCCGACAAGCTTCGGGTAGCTTACCCAAGTGACCTTATCGCTCTTTGAAAGATACTCCGCGACAGTCTTTGCGTTATAGCAGTGGCGTTCCATACGGAGTGCAAGAGTTTCAAGCCCGAGATTGAGCAGATATGCAGGCAGAGGCGCAAGAGGAGTTCCGAAATCACGCACGAGCTGAACGCGAAGCTTAGTGAAATATGCATTCTCCACGCCAAAATCTTTTGTGTATACTACACCGTGGTAAGACGCATCGGGTTCGGTGAGCTCGGGATACTTGTTTCCCGCGGTCCAGTCAAAGTGTCCGCCGTCGACAACTACGCCGCCCACCACCTGAGCGTGTCCGTCCATATATTTGGTCGTGGAATGTACGACGATATCCGCACCGTATTCAAAGGGGCGGCAAAGGATCGGCGTTGCAAAAGTATTATCTATTATGAGCGGAATTCCGTGCGCATGAGCCAGCTTTGCGTATCTTTCGATATCAAAAACCACAAGCGCGGGATTTGCGATAGTCTCGCCGAAGAAAAGGCGTGTGTTCTCGTCTATATGAGCGGATATTTCCTCATCGGACATATCGGGAGTTACAAATCTGACTTCAATACCGAGCTTTTTCAGTGATACCGAGAAAAGATTTACCGTTCCGCCATAGATAGAGGACATACTTATTATGTTCTGACCCGCGGACGCGATATTGAGAATGGCAAGCAGATTTGCTGTCTGTCCCGACGAGCAAAGGACCGATCCCGTACCGCCTTCAAGGTCTGCTATCTTTTTTTCAACGCAATCGACGGTTGGGTTGGATATTCTTGAATACATATGACCGGGAACCTTAAGGTCAAAAAGGTCTCCGAGATGCTCTGAGCTGTCGTATTTGTAGGTCGTACTCTGATATATCGGCAGAACTCTGGGCTCTCCGTTTTGAGGTTTATATCCTGACTGTATACACTTGGTTTCTATTTTGTAGTCTGGCATAACGTATCTCCTTTTGCGTCAAAAATAAATATACGCATTAATTATAGCACAAATATACATATAATTCAATACAAAAAAGCAACACAAACTAATTTTATTTTGTATTACATATTGACAAAACCTAAAAATAATGGTATAACAAATATAGCAATTTTTTGAAAGGTAAAGGTATTTTATGAGCAATATTCCACGCAGTGAGCATCCTCGTCCCGACCGACACAGAGACAATTGGCTCTGTCTCAACGGAACATGGGATTTTGAAATCGACAACGCGCTTGTCGGTGTAGCAAAAAAATTTTTCGACCGCAATAGCCTTGACGGCAAGATCGTAGTACCCTTCTGCCCGGAAAGCAAGCTTTCGGGAGTTCAGCATACGGATTTTATGAACGCCGTATGGTACAGAAGAGACATAGACATTCCCGCAGATTGGTCGGGCAAAAACGTGATACTTCACATTGATGCGTCCGACTATAAAACAACCGTTTACGTAAACGGAAAAGAAGTCGGTACTCACTGCGGCGGATATACGTCTTTCCAATTCGACATAACCAAGTATCTTCGTGAGAGCGGCAACTATGTCACAATTTACGCTGTAGATGATATCCGCTCCGAAAAGCAGGTATCCGGCAAACAGTCGCACGCTTTCGGCTCGAGCGGATGCCATTACACTCGGACAACAGGTATCTGGCAGACTGTGTGGCTTGAGGCAGTTGAGCCCGCACACGTTACCGCGTACAGAGTTTTTGCAAATATCTCCGCCCCCTCTGTATCTCTTGAAGTACTCACGAGCAATGTCTCTGTAGGTGCTGAACTCTGCGTTAAGGCTTTTTACGACGGCAGACTTATGGGTGAAGCGTCGGCAACCGTAAACTCCGACTCCACCTCGCTTAATATCGAACTTGCCGAAAAGCACCTTTGGGAGTGTGGCTGCGGCAGACTTTACGACCTGAAATTCTCGCTCTCAAAGGATGGCAGAACCGATCTTATGGACGGATACTTTGGTCTGCGTGAGGTCGCTCTCACTCGCGATAAGGGACTTATGATCAACGGCAAGACCGTATTCGGCAGATTTGTCCTCGATCAGGGCTTCTACCCCGATGGAATCATCACCGCTCCCTCCGATGACGCACTCATCTTCGATATCGAGGCGTCTATGTCCTGTGGCTTCAACGGCGCAAGATTGCATCAGAAGGTATTTGAGCCTCGCTTCCTCTACCACGCTGACCGCCTCGGCTATATGGTTTGGGACGAGACCGGAAACTGGGGACTTGATACCACGCTTGAATCCAACATATACAATTTCCTGCCCGAGTGGCTCGAAGAGGTTGAGCGCGATTTCTCGCATCCCTCGCTCATCGGCTGGTGTCCGTTTAACGAGACTTGGGACAGCCACGGCAGACAGCAATGCAACAAATTCCTTGACAGCATATACGATATTACGAAATCCATCGATAAGACCCGCCCCGTTATCACGGTCAGCGGTTCTTACCCGACCGAACGCACCGATGTACACGACGTCCACGACTACGAACAGGATCCCGTAAAGTTCCGTTCCTACTATGCCGAGATCGACAAAGGCATCGTCCGCGACCAGATCGGCAGAAGAACTCCAAACAGACAGATCTCCAAAACCTACCTTCCTATTTTTGTCAGCGAGTATGGCGGAATAGGCTGGGTAATGAAAGAAGACGCAAACGCATGGGGCTACGGAAAGAGCGTTGAAGGCGAGGAAGAATTTTTCGCAAGACTTGAAGGACTCACCGACGTTCTTCTTGAAAACAAGGATATATTCGCTTTCTGCTATACACAGCTTACCGACGTCGAGCAGGAGCAGAACGGTCTGCTTACATACGACCGCCAGTTCAAGTTCGCACCCGAGCGTTTCAAAAAAATATTCGGCAAGAAAGCGACTATCGAGAACTGATTTCTTCCGATAATAAAAAAGTTTCTCAAATCGGAAAATTTTTCTTAAAAATATTCAAACTACAAAAAACACTTGCGCACGTTCGTGGCAAGTGTTTTTTGTTAAATTATAACTATGAAAAGCTCTTAAAACAAGTTTGAGTCGGCTTTATTATCCTCGGCTCAATCTTCAAAAGGCTTATCCACAACCGTGGTACCGTAGTTCGTGCAAGTGAGCGTGGATTTTACAACTTCATTCATTTTGGCGGTCTCGGTGCCGAAGCCCATGTCCATATTTACCTCTGCCTCACATCTTAAGCCCGAAAGAACGCCGCCGCTGACATAGTATTCTGCAAACATATCAAGAGTCGATTTATCGGAGTTGAAGTCCACGCCCATACTGTTAAAAGCATCACCAAGCGCAGCATTCAGATACTTTCTTGCATTTTCTTTTTCAAGTGCAAAACCGTAACCCGTCTTAGTGAAATACGTGTAGTCGAGATACTGATCCGCAAAGGGTGTCAACTCATCAAGGTTACTGAATCCGATCGTGGTAATGTCACCCTTGAACCACTCGGTGCTGTTGCCCTCTTTGATATAACATTCAACTCCATTGGCTGTCTGTTCCATATATGCATAAATAGAAGTGGTTCTCTTATCACCGTTTTGCTCGGACACCTCTGATATCTGCTCAAGATAGATCTTACCATCCTGATACTTGACCAACTGAGTCATCTTGATTGTCATTTCCACCTTTTCAGAACCAAGGTCTACAACGGCATCGATTTCAGTTGTGCTTTCAAAAGTACAGTTCTTGTATTTTTCCGCATTGAATACGGAATCGTAATAGCTCTTGCTGATAGTATCGCCGGTCACAGGCAGGGGAGTATAGTACTTCCAGTTATTCTCATATTTTATAACGTATACCTTTACCGTAACACTCTTATTCAGAGTATCACCGGCAGAGAGATTGGTTATACCTTTTTCAATATTAAGACCGGAAGAGCTTTCGCTCAAAGAATAAGTTACCTCATATTCCTCAACAGAGTCAGAGCCCTCAAGAAATTCAGAGGGGATTCCGAGCTTTTTGATTTCAGATTTCTTGAGATCACCATTGGAAACAACCTCCTTGATCTGCGCTTTGCTCTCACCCGAAAGCTCTTCGGTTACAAATGCCTTTGCCGCATCCTCAGCAGAGGAATAGGAGAGTTCAGATACAGAGCCCTTAAATGTTTCGGAAACACCGCCAATTCCTTCGATGAATTCATTTCTTACGGGATCTTTTTCCTGATAGTCGTCATCTTTAGTATTACATCCGGTGGTAAACAAAATCGAAGCAATCATTGAAAGAACCAGGAAAATGGAGAGTACTTTTCTTCTTGTCAATTTCTTCATGATATTTACACTCCTAAAGTTATTTGTCCACTGCGAAGAAAGAACACAGTGGGATTATTTTGATTATAACACTTTCATTTGGCAAAGTCAAGTTTTTTCGAAAAAATTGTTCGAAAAAATTGTCATATAAAGTAATTTCAGAATAGTATTCAGCTTTGGACATATAAGAAAGCTTTAGAACTCTATGCTTAGCTCTTAATCTTCCTTATAATAGCCTCTCGAGCATATATACCATCTGCTCAAAACTTCCGCGCTCGCCTGTCCATACGAAATTCTTAGCCATTATTCGACAATCCGTAACAAGGAAGCATGACATGCCTGCCTCGCTCGCTGCCTTCATATCTTCGCGTTCGTCGTTTCCCACCATAAGACAATTTTCCGCAGGGACACCTATCTTTTGGCATATCTCCCTATAATATTCCGGTGAAGGCTTGCAAAAGGTCGAATTGTCGTAAGAAGTTATAAGGTCAAAGTCATTTTCGTCAAGTCCTATCCAGCTTATTCGCTCAAGCTGTGCCGACATGGGAAATACGGGATTGGTCGCAAGAACGACTTTTCTCCCGTTGCTATGAGCTGCCCTGAGAGCATCCTTTGCACGCGGATTTTTGCCCATATAATCCTTAATTTCCTTAAAATCATTGCAGTAAAAGCGGTCGGTAACGGCAATAAGCCCCTCATTGCGCTGACCGATACGCTCAAAAAAGTTATCCCAAAAAATTTCCTTATTTAGTTTATTGCCATCATTTCGGATCATTGCCTCCGTGCCATACATAGTCGCCTCAGCCAGATTTTCGGGAGTTATACCGTAAGGAGCAACAAACTTTGCAAGGCGTTTAAAATATTCCTTTAAAAAAATTGATTGATCCATCGGCAAAAGAGTTCCGTCCAAGTCAAACAATACTGACTTGATTTCGTTTCGGATGGTCATTTAAATCAAGTTCCTTCCCATACTTTTATATTTATACTCATATGCGTAAAAAAAATGGAACAACACGAGGTTGCTCCATAATAATATGTCCATTGAAAACCGAAGAAAGCGAAAGAAGTGTAAAGAAACGCGAACCCA
>CAYQEY010000038.1:0-16935 GCA_964416635.1 uncultured Lachnospiraceae bacterium
CGGAAGCATGCCGAATTATCGAAGAGAAGCGTATTAACACGGTGGTTTGTGTTTACCGTTCCGTAGAGTGTTTACTTGCCGGATTGAAATTGAAAAAGAAATACAAGGATATATGCGTTATCGGTTATTTTTTGGATAATATTTTTGAGTGGAGCACATCTTCCAATCTAAAGGACAGAATTATATTTCTTAATCAAAAGCGATTGCTTTATAAGTTAAACCGTTCCTTTGATTCTATCATTGCCTTAAAGTATTATAAGGCTACATTTGAGAAGATGCTTGGGACAACAAAAAAAGTCTTTTATGCCGGTCTGCCTTCTCTACGAAAGTGTAAAGCGACGGTAGAAGAAAATCAAGAATCTGATCCGAAACATATCCATATTGTTTACGCAGGTTCTTTTTATGAGCAATGTAGAAGACCTGATGAAATTCTTTCATTTATGTATGAAGTATGTGCTGTATTGCCTGAAATTAAGATTCATCTTTATTCATGGGGATGTGAAAGCTTAATTGACGCCGCCAAAGAAAGAATGGGACACAACCTTGACCTATGCGGTAGGGTTACTGCAGAGGAAGCAGAAAGAGCAATCCATAATGCAGATATCTTATTGAATGTTGGAAATGATTTGCCTTATGCTGTGCCCGGAAAGCTTTTTGAATACTTCTCAACCGGAAAGCCGATTATCAATTTTTGTTACCGTCGTAATGATGGGGCAACCCAAGATTGCGAGAAATACGGGAATGTTTTCAATATATATTCCCAAAGTGATAACAGCGTTGATGATTGTGTGAAATTCATTTTAAACAGACACAGCGTATCATGGGATGTTTTGCAAACGACTTTTTATGATAGCTTGCCTGAGTATACGGCAAATTTAATTATGGAAAAGGGTGACAAACATGTTTAATGTGCCTGTTGCATTATTTATATTTAAAAGAACAGAGAAATCTGTTCGGATTATGGAGGAAATATCTAAAGTTGCACCGAAAAAAGTATATCTTATTTCCGATGCCGGACGAAATGATAAAGAACAACTTGAGGTAGATCAATGTCGCAAAGCAGTTGAAAATGCGGTGAATTGGGATTGTGAACTTGTAAGGATGTATGAGGAAACAAACCAAGGGTGCTACAATATAGGCGTTAGTGCAATGAAAATCTTCGAAAAGGAAAAGACGTGTATTTTTCTTGAAGATGACAATCTACCCTGCAACAGTTTTTTTGAATATTGCAAAGAATTGCTGGAGCGCTATGAAGAAAACGATGATATCCTATGGATATGCGGGACGAACTATATGAGCACGTATTTTCCCCAAGATGGCTCGGATTATGTTTTTACACAGCATATGCTACCCTGCGGTTGGGCTTCTTGGAGTAAAAAGTTTAACAAATACTATGAGTACGATTTTCAGCACCTAAACAAGGAGGGAATCGCACGAGCAGGACGCGCTTATAGAAGCAAAAGATTGTTCCGATACGATTTGAATAATTGGCAAAGTGAGATAAGGAATAAAGCGGAAGGCAGATATGCTTCATGGGATTATCATATGAATTTCACACTTAGATACCATAATAAACTTGGTATTGCTCCAAAATACAACCAGATTACAAATATCGGAGCGGATTCGGCTGCTGCTCACGGCGGAGCAAGTATGGAAAACTATTTGACAAGCAAATTCTGCATGGTTCCGATCAAACAACTGTCTTTACCTCTAAAACATCCGAATGAAGTAAAGCTTGATTCTAAATTTGAAAAAGAAACGGAAAAAATTATTGTTCCTCCACGTAGCTATTACTTAAAAATTGCCATAAGAAGGCTGATCCCAATTCCCAGAGATATCTCTATCAAGAAATCTTTACGCGCTGGGAGAATTATTAGAAAGGGGGAACAGGGTAAAAAATGAACAAAGTTGGATTGATGACTTGCTTTTTAGACAATTACGGCGCATGCTTGCAGGCGTATGCGTTATCAACTGTAATTGAGTCATTTGGTTGTGATTGTGAAATCTTACAGTATATCGAGCCGCAAGGTTATTTTGAACCGAGTTTTGGTAATCGTATTAAAAACACATTCATTTATAATAAATTGAGAAGTGTTTCCCGTTCTTACAAAAACGCATATCTTTGTGAAAAGATTAAAAGAAAATCTTTTGAGAAGTTTAGAAAAAAGTATTTAAACATATCTGAAAAAAAGTACCGTTCCTCTGACGAATTAAAGGAAGCAAATAAATATTACGATATCTTTGTCTGTGGCAGCGACCAGATATGGAATCCCTCCTTTTATGGTGGGAACAATAAAGCCTATTTCTTGAATTTTGCAGAAAAAGAAAAGAGAAAGATATCGTATGCTCCAAGCATAGGTTTGGATAGAATTCCGGAACAGTATGCAAAGGATTTTTCTGAATTGGTCAGTTATCTTGATGATATTTCGGTTCGGGAATCCAATGCCGTTGCTATCATAAAAGAACTTTCCGGGCGTGATGCAAAGCATGTTCTTGATCCGACTCTGCTTATTAGCGGAGAGCAGTGGTTGGAAATTGTGAGCGAAAAGCGAATCGTGAAGAATCCATACATATTCTGTTATTTATTCGGAAATCATGATGAGTATGATGTCGCTATCGAGCATTTGCGCGAAATTTCCGGGGGGGTTAGACGTTGTTATTGTTCCGTTTTGTGAAAAGCATTTGAAGAATCGTTATACCAAAATATACGATGCCGGTCCGTTGGAATTCCTTAATCTGATAAATAATGCCCAATATGTGATTACGGACAGTTTTCATGCAACTGTGTTTTCGATTCTATTTTCACGACCGTTTTTCACATTGCCGAGATTTAAAAAGAATCAGAAAAACAGTATGAATTCCCGTATATACAGTTTGCTTGATGCAGTAGGGGCACAGGACCGCTTGATTGACTATACACAAGTTAACTCGTTCAAAGTAGATGGGAAGATCGATTATGCTACTGTCCACTCCAAATTGATAAATCTGCGCAAGTCAAGTTTAGAGTATCTCAAGGAGGCATTGGCGGGAAAATGAAACAGATTTGTTCTCCCAAGCATTGTACTGGCTGTGGCAGCTGTGTAAATGCGTGTCCGAAACAATGCATAAGTCTTGACTATGATAAAAACGGATTTTTGCATCCATATATCAACAAACATCAATGCATTGATTGTGGCAGATGCGAAAAGGTTTGTCCGAGTCGCAATACAGTTAAAAGGGACATGCCGATTCAAGCAATTGTTGCGTGCAGCCGAAACGAAGATATTGTTCGGGAAAGCTCATCAGGAGGAATATTCAGTGAGCTTGCACGGAGTATTTTTGATGTCGGTGGGATTGTATGCGGAGCTGTTTTTGCTGAGGATTTTCTTACCGTGCAACATAGTGTGGCAACCAATCTTGATGAATTGTCGAAAATGCGAGGCTCAAAATATATTCAAAGCAATGCCCGCAGTATTTATAAAGAAACGAAGGTACATCTCCAAGATGGGAAAACGGTTTTGTTTAGCGGAACACCCTGTCAGGTTGCGGGGCTTAAAACCTATCTCGGAAAAGAGTATCCAAACTTAATTACAGTTGATTTTGTATGTCATGGAGTCGCATCTACAAAAGCATATCAGGAATACTTAAAATCGCTCGATATACAAGAAAAAATATGCGATTTTTCATTCAGATACAAGAAAACATCAGACGACCAATATGCCAACTGTATGTTTAGAATATGTCTCGCAAATGGGACTTGTGTAGAAGAAAATTGGTTGGCTTCATCGCTCGGGTATGCTTTTGCAAATAACCTATTGAGCCGATATTCCTGCTCGTTGTGTAGCTATGCAACCGTTTCGAGAGTTTCGGATATCACCGTTGCAGACTATATTTCAAATATCGATGACGAATCGCTTCGCAAATCAAGAAGCGCTAAATCGTTAATCCTTATCAATACAAAAACAGGTGCTGAGGCGTTTAATAGAATCAAAAAAGATTTGCTGTATTCCGAAATCAGTATAGAAAAAGCCGTTTGTGTATCAAAACATCTGTCCTCGCCTGCCATACAACACCGAAACAGAAGAATGGTTTTCAAGCATTTGGGCAAGTGTTCATGGAACGAATTATCCGCAAAGTATTTTACGGTCTATAAACCCATTCGAACGTTTGAAAGCATAAAAAATAAATTTAAAATTCAAAATGAGAGGTAATAAAAAATGTCTTTATTTACAAACAAAACACTTTTAATCACCGGCGGTACCGGCTCTTTCGGAAATGCAGTCCTCAATCGGTTCCTCAAAACCGATATCGGAGAAATCCGAATCTTTTCTCGTGACGAGAAAAAACAGGACGATATGCGCCACGAATTTCAGGCAAAGATGCCCGAGGCTTCAGATAAAATCAAATTTTTCATTGGTGATGTCCGTGACCTCGCTTCTGTAAAAAATGCTATGCATGGCGTTGACTACATATTCCATGCAGCAGCTTTGAAACAGGTACCGTCCTGCGAGTTTTTCCCGATGGAAGCTGTACGCACTAATGTTTTCGGCACAGACAATGTTCTGACAGCGGCAATTGACGAAGGCGTTAAGTCGGTTATCTGTCTTTCTACCGATAAAGCAGCATATCCCGTCAATGCTATGGGTATCACCAAAGCGCTTGAAGAAAGGGTTGCTGTGGCAAAGTCCAGAAACACAACAACAACAAAAATCTGTTGTACCCGTTACGGCAATGTTATGTGTTCTCGCGGTTCTGTTATCCCGCTTTGGATTGACCAAATCAGAGCCGGTAATCCTATCACCATTACCGAACCCTCGATGACCAGATTTGTCATGTCCCTTGATGAGGCGGTTGATCTTGTTCTGTTTGCATTTGAGCATGGTGTAAATGGTGATATTCTCGTCCAAAAAGCACCGGCATGTACCATCGAAACCCTTGCAAAAGCTGTTACAGGCTTATTTAATCCCGAAACGGAAATCAAGGTAATTGGTATCCGTCACGGCGAAAAGATGTATGAAACTTTGCTCACCAACGAAGAATGTGCCAATGCGGTTGACATGGGCGATTTTTACCGTGTTCCTTCGGACAACCGTGGCTTGAACTATGATAAGTTCTTCAAGCATGGTGATGTAGAAAGAAATACCCTTTCCGAGTTCAACTCCAACAATACAGAATTACTGACAGTAGAACAGGTAAAGGAAAAACTATTGTCTCTTGCTTATATCCGAGAAGAGCTTGAAAAGGATGCGAAGTAATATGAAGATACTTGTAACGGGAGCAAAAGGATTTGTTGGTAAAAATCTTTGCGTGTCCTTAAAGAACATCCGCGACGGAAAGGACAGAACTCGCCCCACCCTGACAATTGGCGAGATATACGAATACGACATCGACACCGATCCTGCACTTCTTGACGAATACTGTGCCAAGTGCGACTACGTATTCAATCTTGCAGGCGTGAATCGTCCGCAGAATGCTGAAGAGTTTATGCAGGGCAATTTCGGTTTTGCAAGCACGCTTCTCGACGCGTTGAAAAAGCACAACAACACTTGTCCCGTGATGATTTCTTCTTCCATCCAAGCCACCTGCATCGGTCGTTATGACAGTGATTACGGCAGAAGCAAAAAGGCAGGGGAAGAACTGATTTTTGCATACGGCGAAGAAACGGGCGCAAAGGTGCTTGTTTACCGCTTTCCGAATTTGTTCGGCAAGTGGTGCCGACCGAACTACAATTCCGCAGTCGCTACTTTCTGTAATAATATTGCAAACGATTTGCCTATTCAAGTGAGCGACAGAGCTGTACAGCTTGAACTTCTCTACATTGATGACCTTGTAACTGAAATGCTGGATGCATTGGAAGGCAAGGAGCATCATTGTACATTTGACGGCATTGATACCGTTCTTTGCGATGATGGAAAATACTGTGCCGCACCGATAACGCACAAGGTAACGCTTGGTGAAATTGTGGACTTACTGGGCAGCTTTAAGGCACAGATGAGCACGCTTGTAATGCCGGAAATTCCTTCGGGCAGCTTTGCAAAGAAGTTGTATAGCACCTATCTCAGTTATCTCCCGAAAGAAAAGGTATCTTTTCCTTTGAAGATGAACTGCGATGACAGGGGTAGTTTCACCGAATTGCTAAAAACCGAGAAATGCGGACAATTCAGCGTAAATATTTCAAAACCCGGAATTACCAAAGGACAGCATTGGCATCATACTAAGTGGGAGTTCTTTATTGTTGTCAGCGGTCACGGACTCATTCAGCTCCGCAAAATCGGTACTGATGAAGTGTTGAATTTTGAAGTTTCGGGTGATAAGATTGAGGCAGTGCATATGCTTCCGGGCTACACGCACAATATCATCAATCTCAGCGAAACGGAAAATCTCGTCACCGTGATGTGGGCAAACGAGCAGTTTGACCCGAAGCATCCCGATACATTTTTTGAGGTGGTGGAATAATGGATATCAAACTTGACTATTCAGATGTAACATTCAAAGACAACGGCAAATTAAAACTCCTGATTATCGTCGGCACGCGCCCTGAAATTATCCGTCTTGCGGCAGTTATCAATAAATGCCGTCAGTATTTCGATACCATTCTTGCTCACACGGGACAGAACTACGACTACAACTTAAATGGCGTATTCTTCAAGGATTTGAAGCTCGCCGATCCCGAAGTGTATATGGATGCGGTGGGCGACGACCTCGGTGCAACTGTCGGCAACATCATCAACTGCTCCTACAAGCTGATGAATCAGATAAAGCCTGATGCGTTGCTCATTTTAGGCGATACGAACTCTTGCTTGTCTGCCATCGCCGCAAAGCGTTTGCACATTCCGATCTTCCACATGGAAGCAGGAAACCGTTGCAAGGATGAGTGTCTTCCCGAAGAAACCAACCGCCGTATTGTTGATATCATTTCCGATGTCAACCTCGCCTATTCCGAGCATGCAAGACGCTATCTTGCAGAGTGCGGACTTCCCAAAGAAAGAACCTATGTGACAGGCTCTCCTATGGCTGAAGTTTTGCATCAAAACCTTGCGGAAATCGAAGCTTCCGATGTGCTTGACCGCCTCGGACTGAAACCGAAGAAGTATATTCTCCTTTCTGCCCACAGAGAGGAAAATATTGACACGGAAAGGAACTTCATAAGCCTTTTCACGGCAATCAACAAGCTGGCGGAAAAGTATGATATTCCCATTCTCTATTCCTGCCATCCTCGTTCCAGAAAGCGACTTGAGGCAACCGGATTCAAGCTTGACGAGCGTGTTCGTATGAATCAACCTCTCGGATTCCACGACTACAACAAGCTGCAAATGAACGCATATGCGGTTGTATCCGACAGCGGTACGCTTCCGGAAGAAAGCAGCTTCTTCACAAGCGTCGGTCATCCGTTCCCGGCAGTTTGTATCCGTACATCAACCGAACGCCCTGAGGCACTGGATAAGGCTTGCTTTATCCTTGCAGGTATTGACGAAAACAGCCTTTTGCAGGCAGTAACAACTGCTGTGGATATGTGCGATAACGGCGACAACGGAATCCCGGTTCCGACTTATGTTGAGGAAAATGTCAGTACTAAGGTTGTAAAGATTATTCAGAGCTATACCGGTGTTGTTAATAAGATGGTTTGGCGAAAATTCTGATTTGAATATTGAAAGGGCAGAAAACATGGAAGTTAAAGCAATAGAGGACATATTTATCAAAATACTCCGTTCAGAGCTTACCGAAACGGAGATAGATGATTCTGTCAAAGAACAGCTTAATCCCGATGTTATTTCTGCCCTTTATTCATTGGCTGATCATCACGATCTGGCACACATTGTTTTTTCTTCTCTGTATAAGTGCGGACTGAAAGGTAATGGTGCGGTGTATTCTAAATTCAACCAAAAAGCAATTATGTCGGTTTACCGAAATGAGCAGATGAAATATGCGTATGGCCAGATATGCGATATATTTAACCAAGCATCCATACCTTATATTCCGCTGAAAGGATCGGTTATTCGCCCGTACTATCCTAACGAAAGTATGCGAACGAGCTGTGATATAGATATCCTCGTTAAGGAGGAAAATCTTGAAGCTGCTATTGATGCCTTGGTTCAAAGAGGATTTAAGTGCGGAGAAAGAAATTATCATGATGTGTCGCTGGTTTCGGAAGCCAATGTTCATTTGGAGCTGCATTTTAATATCCAAGAGAATATTGGCAAATTGGATGCCGTACTAAAGGATGCGTGGCGGTATGCTCGGCTCACAGACGGCAGTCGATATAAATTTACAGACGAATTTTTTGTCTTTCATATGTTCGCTCATATGTCCTATCACTTCCTGTCAGGAGGCTGCGGAATTAAATCACTTATGGACATTTGGATAATGGAACACAAGATGGGAATTACATACGAGTGTGCGAGAGAACTGCTTGAGAAAGCAGGTATATATCAGTTTGCTACTGAAATTAGCAATATTGCGGAAATTTGTTTTTCATGTAAACCCAAAGACGAGCTTTCGGATACAATACTGTCCTATATATTCAGCGGCGGCGTATATGGCACATCACAGAACAAAATAGCAGTTAAAAAATCCAAATCGAAAATCACCCTGTTGTATGCTCTTCAACGATTATTCTTGCCATATAAAAGCATGGTCACTCTCTACCCGATATTACAAAAATTGCCCGTTCTATTGCCGTTCTGCTGGATTGCACGATGGTGTAAAATGTTGTTTGGAGGTAAAGCCAAGCACACAATCAGGGAATTGAAAACCGCAAACAATGTGTCTGATGACAAAATAAACACCATCACGCTAATGCGCGAGCGTTTAGGATTATAAAATTTCAAATAATTTGCAAAATATAGATGAAAACAATACGTTCATATGATATACTATAAAAAGCAGAGTTTGCTCTGCTTTTACTTAGACTATCCTTGTTGAATTGAAACGATAATAACCAACGAAAATAACTGAGGTGTATATGCCAAGACCAAAAAAGAAGAAAAACAACATGGAAAAATTGTCACAGCAAGTCCTTGAAGCCGTTACCGATGCGTATCTGAATCCGACGGAAGATACTGCGGACGAAAACGGGAAAATGTCTCTCAATGTGCTTGCCGGTGAGTTCTCCATGTCGAGAATAAAACTCAGAAAACTGCTGATTACTTCAGGAGCATATGAAACTCCGATAAGCCGAAAAGTCAATGAGTTATATAATAGCGGCAAGACCATCAAAGAGATACAAACCATCACGGGACTTTCGGCGGCATCGGTCAGCGGTTATCTTCCCTATCAAAAGACAATATACAATTTGGAAGAATCTACGCTTGTGGCAGAACGCCTTCGCAAATATCGAAACCGGAAAGCCGCTGTTCATCAGCTTGCAACAGCAATAGAGGACGGCGATTTGGATAACATCAAAGAAACACTATGGAACGCTCTTGTCACTTTTGAGGGGTATCCTTTCAAAACGGCAAAGGGGTTAAGATATTATTACACGATGAAAGGCAATGAACTCTTTTTCTCTCGCAAGGAAAAATCTGTTACCAGGGCAAGTGTGTTCATCGCACTTGAAACGGCAATCGACTTGCAGCAAAAGGAAGTGTGGATAACCGGACCTAAGCTTTTGCGGTGTTTTGGAGCAAGTTATTTGTATCCTGTCTTTCAGCGACTCGGAGTGATTCGTGACGGAGAAAAAGAAATATAGCTGCAGTTACAATGCGGATGACACAGCATGGGGTCGGGCAAAAAAGTCCGACCTCATTTTTTTCTCTATGGGGAGCAAGCATTTTTTCTTGTTGCCGCATGGTGTGTATGTGTTACATTGCCGTCATCCTCCATTACCATTTTCCTGTATTTTCGTCAAAAAACCTTTGTAAAACATAAACTTCAATGTTATACAACAAATTTTTTCGATGAAATATGATGTGTCACAACAAGACTTGAAGTGTTGCGTAATTCAAATAAAAAAGGAAAATTGGTATAATATATGAGAATCAAAAATAGAGTGTGTGGAGGTGAAACGGCAATGCAAACAGAGGAAAAAACACTTTATCAGTTAGACGGTGTTATGATCGGCAAACGGATTAAGAGTGTGAGAAAATCAAAAGGCTTGACCCAAGAGCAGTTAGCGGAGCGTTGCGGTTGTACCTCTACTCATATTTCAAATATCGAGAACGGAAAAATCGGTATTTCGATTGAACTGCTTTATACGCTCAGCCGAGTGTTGGATCAGAAGATGGACTACTTTTTAATGGACAGCGAGGGCGCAGACCCTAATGTGAAAATCAATTCCGTGATTGCTCCTAAGCTCGAACAGTGCGATCCGGAAATGTTGGATGTTATCGACGGCTTCTTAGACAGAATGATTACATATCGTGACAAGCTGACAAAGAAGTTTGAAACGGGAAACAAATAAATCCGAAATAGCATAGACAACCTAATGCGGGGTGTCAAACAGAAATGCTTGGCATCCTGCAATTTTTATCAATATATCGAACAACAGAGGAGACCAATGATCATGGATTGTATAAATAAGGCATCTGCGGCAGAGAAAAAACCTCGCCCTGCCGAGAGCGATATGAAGGGGATCATAGAGGACGAGGACACGCTTTATGCAAAAGCATTTGAGAAGTGTTTAACTGAACTCGCCGCCGAAGTGTATGGAGTACACGAGCCATTTGATATTGCACAAAGAGCTTTGCGTACTGCTTGCGAATTTTACGAAGCCGATTGGTGCGGAATGTTCGATGCAGACATGATGCTTGACTTATGGATGCCCTTTTGGTGGTATAACCGCTTGACGGGTGGTATGACTACAACACAGCTTGAAGAAGGTCGTGTTATAGGCAGCTTTGAAATGTTCCGTAAAATGATTATGGGAAATGCGGACTGTTATCTGCCGGAAATTGATACTATCCGCTTTACAAGACCGGAGGAATATGCTCTTTTCAAAACCCAGGATGTAAAATCATTTCTCGCTGTACCATACAGCCGCAGAGAGAACGGTATCATATTCTTGCGTAACCCCAAGCGGTTCGGAAACAGACCAAATATGCTCCGTATCATATCCAATATTCTTCTGCAAGAGATCAACGAGCAGAAGCATTTAGACCGTATGAAAATCAATGCGGCGGCATCTGATGTCAGAAAAGATGCAGATGTTATCGTAAATCTATTCGGCGGTATTGAGATTATAACCGAGCAAGGCAAACTTGTCGAAGCGGAAATGAAATCGAATACTTGCAGTAAGATTTTTGTGCTTCTCATGCTCAACCGTCATCGTGGTATGTCTGCGAGAGAGCTTTCCGAGCTTGTGTTATGCGATAAGGAATATGGAAATCCAATCGGAACTTTGCGTACCCATCTTTACAGATTGCGAAATATGTTTGAGCTTTTGTCTGAATCGGATTTGATTGTTACGAAGTCAAACGGTTATCGTATCAATCCCGATTTGAAGATTGTAACCGATTACGATCAGTTTGAAAAGCTGTGCGGAAGCATTAAGCCCGTAATGTCCAATCAGAAGCAAATCGAATTTTTGAAAGAAGCAATCAAGATATACACCGGAAAGCTGTTCCCGAATGGTGACGGCGATTTATGGCATATTTCATTCTCTATGAAATACCATTCTCTGTACATCAAAGCATTTGAACAGCTTATGGGACTACTCAACAAGACGGAGGACTACAAGGCTTTGCATGACTACTCTATGAGAGCAATCAATGTTGATCCCAACAGTCCTGCCATCATTTATTGGCTTGTTGTAGCTTTGCGTAAAAGCGGTGCAATAGAGATGGCACAAAAACACCTTGAGTCTGCAAAAGCTCGTTTGCTTGAAGAAGAATATCAAGAGTTAGAGTACCGTTTGAAAATTGCCGTTTGATGTTTCTCTCTCTTCGTTTGATATTTTTTTAATGCAAATTACAAAAAGCCGATATATTCCGCTTTTTCGCTGTCATATTTGACGCTCTATTTGACCCCTGCCTGGTATAATGTTCTTATCAATTGTAAGAACAGCATACCGAGCAGGGGTTGTTTTTATGGTGAGTATTCAAGATTGGGGGTGAGAGCTATGAGCGAAAAGCTGCAACACATTGAAGTGCGAACCGACGATAACCGTCTTTTCTGCAAGGCGAGCTTTATCGAAGGAGACATACTTTTAAGACTACGGTCTGCCGGAAAAGAGATTGAGGTACTTTATACGGATATTCCAAGACTTGTTTCGGCGGCGAAGCAAAAGCTGCATAATCAAAAGAAAAAGAAATCGTGACGGAGAAAACAACCAATGCGTATGTGTTCCCGTCTATGACAATGTGAAATCAATCTACCAATGAGTAATACCGATTTGCGAGTAATGCCGGGGTGGATATGACAAACACACGATAGTGTTTGTTGTGTCTGCCTCGGCATTTTTTATTTTCTAAAAATATTATATTTTCTCCGAGTTGCAATAGGAGCAAAGGATACATAAGGCACATGCAGTAGATGGAAACGCTGTTTTGTGTCTGTGGGAATCCCTGCTTTATTGCGGCTATTTTTCGACAGCTTCTGTGGGGTTTCTCATAGGCTGTCTTTCTTTTTATCTTCCGACAGGTCTGTTTTCTTTGCTCCGGCGATTGGAGAACCAATCGAAAGGAGCAGAGATTATGACTCTCAAAGAATTACAGAACAAAATTGAAAGAACAATGGGCAAAGCTCTCCCGACAGCCGCCTATCTTCGTGCCGGCAATTCTCGTCTTGTGGCAAGCCGTGAACTTGACAGCGGTACAAAACTTTCCGTTTATCAAAACGGTTTTGCACTCTATCAGACCATTGGCGGCAGTACGGTATTCCGTGTGGACTACTGCGGCGGATATACCTATTTTGGCAGAACCGAGCAAACCGAACTTTCCGAGGACTTCTTTGCCGATACGGATTGGTGGGTTCGCCTGCTGATGGAGGGAGAGGACAGACTGACGCATAACCGCAACATAAAGGCGGAACGGCATGAATGTCTTTTTGAGGGTGACTCCGAAGCATTTTATAACCTCTGCGGTTCAGAACAGCCCATGTTGGAAGCATTTGCGGCAGAAGAACGCTTGGAAGCCATACTATCTATCTTAACCGTCCGTCAGCGTGAACTCGTCACCTTGTATTACATTGACGGTTTGGGAATCAAGGAAATCGCCAAGATCTGCGGCATTTCCTTTCAGGCAGTTTCCATTGCTCTTTCCGAATCAAGAAAGAAATTTGAGAAAAATCGAGAAAAAATCAAAAAACTTTTTGGAATTACTTGAATAATTGCCCCTCTGCTGTGGGTTGGGTGAAGGACAACAACCAAAAGTTCTTACAACAACCGAAATGGAGGACAAGCAAATGTCAGTAACCCCGAAAGAAAGAGAACACTATTTTGTACGCCTGGATAGCGGTGAGGTCTGTGAGGTCAGCCGAGAAGTCTATCTCTGCTACTATGCCGGAGAACGGCAGGAGCGCTATCAAGCAGAGCGTGATCGCAAGAACGGTCTTGTCAGCATCGAAGCAATGGCAGACAGAATGTTTGAGGACGGCGAAGGACGCGAATGTGACTTTATCCCCTCGAATGAGGAAAGTGTCGCCGAGCAGGTAATGAAGAAAATGCTGATTGAACAACTCTACATAGCACTTGACCGCTTGAACCATAAGGACAGACAACTGATTACTGCTCTTTACTTTGACAATGTGAGCATCCGCAATTATGCAAAAATGCTGGGTATCACCCGTTATGCCGTCGAGAAGCGGAGAGATGAAGTACTCGCGATTTTGAGAAATAATTTCTAAAAAGTCACTATTTTTCAGCCATGAGCTGTTTTTAACGGCTTAGTAGTAGGAGCGTTGATGCGAGAGCATCAACGAACCAAATTGTTCCTTGAAAATTGAATATACGGTACTCAAATACGAAACAGCTATGAGGAGCGAGTCGGAGGTATGCCGCCATGACCTTTTCTTTTGGGACAAGTCCCATTACAGATTAGTGAGCGCACAGCAGAGCGAGAGCGATAACCAAAACAATCCGGTTGGTCGGGATTGATCGCCATGACCGTAGCTGGGTTAAAGATACTTCCGTACCGAAAGGGCGGCTCGGTGAGAACCACGGAGAGCCGACAGGCTATGATGCCCTTTGACCGAGGGCAGTTTGAGTATTCCCAAGTATCCGGGGGCGAGAGAATACGGATACAAAATTTGTTAAGAATAAGGCTACAACCTTTTTTATAACAGCAGATTCCATGTGGCGGAGCCAATGATTCCGCCATATTCATGTGCTGTTATGCAGTACAAAGTTTTAATGAAACGGAGGATTTATGAAAGTTGTAGCAGTCATTGTAATCGTCGCTTTCATGCTTGCCGATGTCTTTTTGATGTGGTGTTTGCTTCGGGCAAATGCTCTTTACGAGCAAAACGAAAACAGATGCCCATTATCCGAAAATGAAAGTGACAAGGGAAAGGAGACGCCCATTGAAGAAAAAGAAGAAAACATTTGAAGAAATCATCAAGCCATTTTGCCTGCTTCGTCCAAGAGACGAGATCGGAGCTAAAAAGTGCGGTCGTGAGTGCTGCGGCATTTGCCGTACCTGTGTATATCATAGACCGCACCGCAGTGACAGACTTTGCGTATTTCGTGAATGCCCGTTTATGCCGGGACTGTCAACCTCTACATACACGACAAGAATGGAGAACCATAAGCGTGACCGCAGGCGACCTCGACAAGTCGAGAAAAAGCAATGAAGCCAAATGCAGTCGGCAAGCAGATTTCTCTCAATGAGGGAAAATTCCCATTCCACTACGGAGGGGAAGCCGAACAGTACACATTCTACCGCATTCCCAAGCTCCTATTTTCTGACCCCATTCTTCGGGGATTGAGTACAGATGCAAAAGTGCTTTACGGACTGATGCTTGACCGTATGAGTTTATCCCTCAAAAACGGTTGGCTGGACGAGAACGGGAGGGTGTTTATCTATTTTTCGGTAGAACACATTATGGAGCTGCTTGACTGCGGAAACGGCAAATGCACCAAGCTGTTGTCGGAATTGGACGATCAGAATGGAATCGGACTTATCACAAGAGTGCGGCAAGGACAAGGAAAACCGGATTTGATTTATGTGCATAAGTGTGTAAGTGAGATTTCAAAATCGCACTCCAAGAGATGCGAAAATCGCATTTCTGAAGATTCGATAACCGCATTTCAAGAGATGCGAAAATCACACGCTAATAATATTGATACCAATAATACTTATATTAGCGAAAATAATCGAGTCTTTTCAGAAGCGGAAACCGATGGGATGCGGCGTATGGCAGAGCGTGAGAGCTATCGGGAAATGGTCATGGAGAATATCGAGTATGACATTATCGTGACGGCAACCAATAGAGAACGCTTAAACGAGATTGTGGAGCTGATGGTGGATACTATCTGTTCAACGCAGGACTATATTGTAATCGGCGGAGATAAAAAGCCTGCAGAGGTCGTAAAAAGTCGGTTTTGCAAGCTGAACGGCGAACATATTCGTTTTGTTCTTGACAGTATGAGTGAGAACACAAGCCGAGTTCGCAACATCCGCAAGTATCTTTTGTCGGTACTATACAATGCGTCCATGACGATTGACAGCTACTATTCCGCACTTGTCAATCATGACTTGTACGGCGGATAAACTCTTGCACCAAACGAAGGGAGTGATGCAATGCAGGAAGAAGTAAATGATAAAACGATAGCACTATCCGTTAAAACAGCGAAGCTGACGGGAACGGTGCTGAAAGCTGTCTTGCGAAAATTTCTGGAGGAACAGACAAAAGCCAAACAGAAATCCAAGACGAAATCTGCCGAGCCGAAGCACGGTAAGCAGACCATGAAACAACTGATGAAGCAGAACACACAGCTCACGGGTATAGAGGTGACGGACGGCAACATCAAATCCTTTGAGAAAGTGGCAAGGAAGTACGGGATTGATTTCAGCTTGAAAAGGGACGCAAGCGAGGACCCTCCCAAGTACATCATCTTCTTCAAGGCAAAGGATATTGATGTCATGACGGCAGCGTTTAAGGAGTACACAAAAAACGATCTAAAAAAAACGAATAAGCCGTCCCTGCAGAAAAGACTTGCAAAAGCGATTGAAACTGTCCGCAAGCACCGAGAAAAGGTCAAGCAAAAAAGCAAGGATCGGGGGCAGCAGAGCCGATGAAATTCGATATAAAGAGATTTCTGCGGCTGAACTTCCCGTACTTTTTTATCTTCTATTTTGCCGACAAGACTGTGTGGCTGTTCCGGCATTGTTTGGGAGATACGCTGTTTGACCGATTCTATGCCTTGATTTCCAATTACGGCTTGATATTTTCAAGACCGCTTCCGAGTTTTCACATTTATGACCTGCTTGCAGGTGTAGGTACGGCTTTGGCGGTAAAGGGTATCTTGTATGTCCGAAAGAAAAATGCCAAGAAGTACCGGCAAGGCGTGGAGTACGGTTCGGCAAGGTGGGGTACGGAAAAGGATATTGCCCCATACATAGACCCTGTGTTTGAGAATAATGTCATTCTCACGCAGACGGAGCGACTGATGATGTCAAGCCGTCCCAAAGACCCCAAGTATGCCAGAAACAAGAATGTTCTTGTTATCGGCGGTTCGGGTTCCGGTAAGACCCGTTTCTATGTTAAACCCAATCTCATGCAGATGTCCGAGAACACAAGCTATGTGGTCACAGACCCGAAAGGAACGATCTTAATCGAGGTTGGAAAGATGATGGTAAACGGCGGCTACCGCATCAAGGTGCTGAACACAATCAATTTTGCCAAGTCCATGCATTATAATCCCTTTCAGTATATTCGGAATGAGAGAGATATTCTGAAGCTTGTCAATACCATTATCGCAAACACCAAAGGCGAGGGCGATAAGTCGAGCGAGGACTTTTGGGTGAAAGCGGAACGGCTTTATTACTGTGCTTTAATCGGATACATCTGGTATGAAGCGCC